>JAZNTQ010000052.1:0-8780 GCA_045591865.1 Clostridia bacterium | reverse complement strand
CGATAATTTCGTAAAACGAAAAACCCACAAGTGGAGTTAAGCCCAAAACTATAACGATAAGCGATACGGGAAGAATAGAAAATAGCGATTCGGTAAGTTTATTAAATAGGTTATTTTTCATTCTTTGCCCTTGAAGTTTTTTTTGATTATAACATAATAACTATATAAAATCAATTGAAAAGATAAAATCGTGCGCGCGAAAAGAAAAAGGTTTAAAAAAGTTTAAAAATCGTTTGATTATTTACAATATATGTGTTAGAATATACAAGCAAAAAATCGCACCCGCAAGGTATTAAACTTTCGTGTTGCCGAAAATAAACTTTTTGGAATCGGCAATGTTGTTTAAACTAAACGCCTACGGGGAGGATAAAACGGAGGAATTATTATGGCAGTTATCACAATGAAACAACTCCTTGAAACTGGAGTGCACTTCGGCCATCAAACAAGAAGATGGAATCCGAAAATGAAGAAGTACATCTATGGCGAAAGAAACGGTATTCATATTATCAACCTTGAACAAACGGTTGAAATTATTGAAAAAGAAATTTATCCTTTCGTTGTTGAAATGGCTAAACTTGGAAAACCAATCCTTTTCGTTGGTACTAAAAAACAAGCGCAAGAAGCAATCAAAGAAGAAGCAGAAAGATGTGGTCAATACTACATCAACAACAGATGGCTTGGTGGTACCCTTACCAACTTCAAGACCATCAGGTCAAGAATTGAAAGACTTAACAAATTAAACAACATGGAAAAGATGGGCGAATTCGACCTTCTTCCCAAAAAGGAAGTTATCGGTCTTCGCGGCGAAATGGAAAAGCTTGAGAAGTACCTTGGCGGTATCAAGACTATGAAGAAAGCTCCTGCAGCAATCTTCATCGTTGATCCCAGAAAAGAAAGAATTGCTATCGCTGAAGCAAAGAAGCTCAATATTCCGATCGTTGCTATCGTTGATACAAACTGTGATCCCGAGGATGTTGATTACGTTATCCCCGGTAACGATGATGCTATCCGTGCAGTTAAGCTTGTTGTTTCAACTATCGCTAACGCTGTAGTTGAAGGCCGCGAAGGTAAGGCAGAAGCTCCTGCAGAGGAAGAAATCAATATCACACTTGAATAATATTACGAAAGGAATGTTATTACTATGAATTTCACAGCTCAGGACGTTAAAGAATTAAGAGAAAAGACAGGCTGCGGTATGATGGACTGTAAAAAGGCTCTTTCTGAAACAAATGGCGATATGGACAAGGCTATCGACTTTCTCCGTGAAAAGGGACTTGCTACAGCAGCTAAAAAGTCAGGCAGAATTGCATCTGAGGGTATCGTTAAAGCTTACCTTACAGATGATAAGAAGATTGGTGTTCTTGTTGAAGTTAACTCTGAAACAGACTTCGTTGCAAAGAACGATGAATTCCAGTCATTCGTTGAAGAAGTTGCAAAGATTGTTGTAGAAAAGGCTCCCGAAGACGTTGAAGCTCTTAAGGCTCTTCCCTTCGGCGAAGCTACAGTTGGTGACGCTCTTACAGCTCTTATCGCTAAAATCGGCGAAAATATGAATATCAGAAGATTCATTAGAATCGAAGGCAACGTTTGCTCATATACACATGGTGGCGGCAGAATCGGTGTTCTTGTAGAGGCAGAAAGCGCTCTTGACAGCGAAGAGAAGTATGAAGCAGCAAGAGATGCAGCAATGCAGATTGCAGCTATCAATCCTCTCTATCTTACACAGGAAACTGTTCCTGCAGAAGACCTTGAAAAAGAAAAGGGCATCCTTATGGCTCAGATTAAGGAAGCCCCCAAGAACGCTTCAAAGCCCGATGCAATCATCGAAAAGATGATGGGCGGTAAGATCAACAAGTTCTTTGAACAGAACTGCCTTCTTCAGCAGGAATTCGTTAAGGACAACGACCAGAAGGTTGGCAAGTACCTTGAATCAAAGGGTGTTAAGCTTATAAACTTCGTTCGTTTTGAAAAGGGCGAAGGTCTTGAAAAGAAAGAGGATAACTTCGCTGATGAAGTTGCTTCAATGATTAAATAAGTTAATCAAAATTAAAACTCCGCAGAATAATTTGCGGAGTTTTTTTATTGTTGCTATTGAAAAAAATGATGAGTGAGTATATAATATAATAAAGGGAAATTTTTATTTTTACAAAAGGAGTTTTTAAGTATGAATTTTTTTGATGAACTTAATAGCTTTGACAGCGAAGTTTATGCTGCTTGTAACTGCGAGCTTACCCGTCAGCAGCATAATATTGAGCTTATAGCTTCAGAAAACATTGTTTCCAAGGCAGTGCTTCTTGCTGCAGGAACAGTTCTTACAAACAAATATGCTGAAGGCTATAGCGGAAAGCGCTACTACGGCGGTTGCATTCACGTAGACGAGGTTGAAACAATCGCTATAGAAAGAGCTAAAAAGCTTTTCGGTGCAGAGCATGCAAATGTTCAGCCTCACAGCGGCGCTAATGCAAACCTTGCAGCTTTCTTTGCTCTCGTACAGCCCGGAGATACAGTTATGGGTATGAATCTTGCTCACGGCGTACACCTTTCACATGGCTCTCCCGTAAATATCAGCGGTAAGTATTTCAATATCGTCCCCTACGGTGTTGACGATGAAACCGGTGTTATTAATTATGATAAGATGAGAGAAATCGCGCTTGAGTGCAAGCCGAAGCTTATCGTGGCAGGCGCGAGCGCATATTCAAGGACTATTGATTTTGCGAAATTCCGCGAGGTTGCTGATGAGGTTGGTGCTTACCTTATGGTAGATATGGCACACATTGCAGGTCTTGTTGCCGCAGGTCTTCACCCCAGCCCCGTTCCCTATGCAGATGTTGTTACAACAACTACTCATAAAACTCTCCGCGGTCCCCGCGGCGGTCTTATTCTTTGCAAGGAAGAACTCGCAAAGCAGATTGATAAGGCAGTATTCCCAGGAACACAGGGCGGTCCTCTGATGCACATTATTGCTGCAAAAGCAGTTGCTTTCGGTGAAGCTCTTACAGACGAGTTCAAGGAATATCAGAGGCAGATTGTTAAAAACGCAGATGTTCTTTGCAAGGCACTTAAAGAAGAGGGCTTTAATGTTGTTTCAGATGGTACAGACAATCACCTTATGCTCATTGACCTCTGCCCCTTTGACCTTACAGGTAAGGAAATGGAGCACAGACTTGACGAGGTTCATATTACAGTTAACAAGAATGCTATTCCTAATGACAAACAGAGTCCCTTCGTTACAAGTGGTGTTCGTGTAGGTACTCCTGCAGTTACATCACGCGGTTTCAAGGAAGAAGAAATGAAAAAGATTGCTAAATGGATGAAGCTTGTTGCAACTGATTTTGAAAATAGCAAAGAGCAGATTACAAAGGAAGTTATTGCACTTTGCGAAAAGTTCCCCATTTATGAATAACAAACTAAAAATCACCCTCGGTCTTAAGGTCGAGGGTGATTTTTAGTTTAAGGTTTTTACACACAAAATTGTTCAACAAAAAAAGAACACGGACGAAAATCCGTGTTCTTTTTCATTAGCTCAATAATAATATAATCGATTACCAAGACCAAGTGCCCTGCATTTCGTCAATTGACTCAGCAATTGTCTGAACACTTGCTGTAGCAAACTTAACTTCTGCATACTGAGCAGCAACGTCTTCAACTGCGCTTGTTTCGATTACATCAACTACATCAAGAGCTAATGTAACGATTTCGGGTGTGTTATACTTTTTCATCATTCATTACCTCCTGAAAATTATTCATTGTCTGCAATGATGTCTGCAAGTGTTTCTTCTTCAGCTGTGTGATAATCATCACCGTTAATCAAGAAGATAGCATTTGCACCTGTCACAGTGTAGCCTGTGCTTTCAAATGCAGCAGCGATTTCTACATTACCCTGCAATGCAGTGCCAAGACCAAGCTGTGCAACATCACCTGCTGCATACTTTGTGTCAGTACCTGCTTCGCCATCTTTTGTAACATGGAACGCCCAGAACATCTGTGTAAGCTCACCAGCAGCTACGCCTGTAACATTCAACTGAAGATAAACTACAGAACCCTTTGTGCCTTCATCGGGTGTACCCATTGTAGCTTCGTCGTACTCAGGCTGTGCTGTAACGTCGTCGATTACAGTAGCATTAACCAATGTAACAACAACAACTTCCTCACTAAGCGGAATGTCATTAGCAACCTTTACTGCGTTTGCGCCTGCGTTTGTAGCGTAACCTGCGTAAACGTCGATTGCTTCAACAGTTTCGTCAGTAATTGCAATGTTTTCAAACACTGCGGTTGAAGAACCTGCTGCCTTCTGGTCTACATAAAGGATTGTTGTGCTGTTGAAGGTATAGTCAGCAGCGTCGCCCTTTGTAATAACAAGTGCTACCTGCTCACCTGCAGCAACGTCTTCAACAGTAACTGTAACTTTCTTTGCCGCAGTATTAACTACAACATCTTCGTTAGCAGCGAATGCTACTGTAGAAAGAAGCAAGCACATAACTGTTGCGAAAGCGATTGCCTTCATGAATTTTTTCATTTCGTTTTCCTCCTCTATAATAATAGATTAAAATTAAATTAAATTACTAAAATATGTACACAAAGGGTAAAACTCCCCCTCATCACTTATACATTTAGAATTATACTCCTAACGGAGCAAAAATTCAAGTATTTTTATTAAATTTGTTATCTAATTTTTACCCAAATGTTGCTACTCTTTTTTGTACGTTTTGACGAAATATTTTTGTAATATTTCTATTTTAGTTTTTCTTTGTTTTTTCACCACTATATATAGTGTGCCAATAGGCGAAAAACGTATTATTTACAACGTACTATCATTTTACCATTTACACCGTTGGGAGCATAGGCAGTTATAGTTGTATTTCCCTTTCCTACAGCCTGAAGAACGCCCTTTTCATCGACACGTGCGATGCTCTTATCGTCGCTTTGCCATACTATTTCATCCTTTGAATCGGAGGGGGTTGTATAAGCACGAAGCTGAAAGGTTTCCCCTACCTTTACGGATACATCTTCCTTACCTCCGCCGCGCACACCAACAACAATTTCTGTAATATCAGAAACGCCGTCGAACACACGCACAACATTACCATTTTTATCAGTATAGTCATTATTTCCGCCGACTATTACACCAATATGTACAAAGGCCTTTTCTCCGCGGGCAGTAACAGTTGTAATACCATTGCCTACTGCAGAAACTGTACCCTCGGGAGATACTACTACAACAGATTCATCAGCACTTGTCCAGGAAAGAGTTTCCTCTTTTTTCTGCTCCGCCTTTATGGTATAGCTTTCATCTATTTTCATACGAATATTCTTTTCCTTTACAGTAATGACATTCTCTCCTCCGCAGGAGCAAAGAAGCATTGTAATCACCGCAAGAAAAGTCATCGAAAGCACTCTTTTTTTCATAAAATTCATCTCCTTCGTAGAATAAAGTTATACCTAAATATATTATACTACGTTTCTTCTTCACTTTCAAGGGATTTTAATATATTTTTTCTTTCACATAAAACGAAACAAGAGCCGCAGGGCTCTTGTTTCATTTTATTTTGAATATTGCTTTTGTTATTCCTGTTAAGAATTTTGGGAGTTTCATTACAACAATTTTCATTTATATTCCTCCTTAAAATCGCATCATTGTGCAGCCCAAAACTATTATAAGAACACCCTCAATTACTGCAAGAAGCCACATAGGAAGGACGAGTGCAGTGAAAATTCCTGCTATGTATGCAAGGGTGAAAAGTCCGCATGGGCGACAATATCTTTTCTTCAAAAAACTGCCCCCTCTCAATACCATTGTACGAGAGGAGGCATATTTTTGTTACATCATTTCAAACATACTTACCTGTGCACTTTGCGGAATTCCGTTAAAACATCCGAAACTCTTTAAGAGTTCAATATGCGTTTCGCTTACGCTTGTGCGCTGCTTGAAATCGTCAATCGAGAAGAATTTTCCGTTTTCACGCGCATCAGCAATTGACTGTGCCGCACGGTCACCCATTCCTGCAATACTGTTGAGCGCAGGAAGGATTTTTCCATTTATATTAAGGTACTTTGTCGGGTGGGACAGATAGATATCTATCGGCATAAATTCAATTCCGCGTGCGTACATCTCGTTGACAACCTCCATAATGGTGAAGGTTGCCTTGTCACGCGCAGAGGGGTTTTCTATCATCTTCAGCTCGCGCATTTTGGCAAGGAGGTTTTCTCTTCCCGTCGCCATAGTTTCGTAGTCAAACGTATCTGCGCGAACAGTATAATAAGACTGATAGAACGCAATCGGATGATGTACCTTGAAATATGCAACGCGCAAAGACATCGTTACATACGCTGCCGCGTGAGCGCGCGGGAACATATACTGAATTTTGTTACAAGACTCAATATACCACTCGGGAACATTGTGCTCTCGCATTTCTGCTTCGTCCTCGGGTTTGAGCTTTTTGCCCTTTCTTACCTGTTCCATTATTGTGAAAGCGCGTGACTCTGGCAGTCCGCGGTTTGAAAGATAAATCATAATATCGTCACGACAGCAGATTGCATTTCGAAGGGTACAAATTCCCTTTTCAATAAGTGTCTGTGCATTATTCGTCCACACATCTGTACCGTGAGAAAGTCCTGAAATACGAACAAGCTCACCAAGCGATGTAGGCTTTGTGTCAACAAGCATCTGGCGGACAAACTTTGTACCAAACTCAGGAACTGCAAAAGTGCCGGTTTCGCTTCCTATGTCTTCAGGTGTTACACCGAGTGCTTCTGTGCCCAGGAAAAGACTCATAACGTCCTTATCATCAAGCGGCACCGTTGTGGGGTCAACTCCCGTGAGGTCCTGAAGCATACGTATCATTGTGGGGTCATCATGTCCCAGTATATCAAGCTTAAGGAGATTTTCGTCAATGCTGTGATAATCGAAGTGAGTCGTTATAACACCGCTTTCAGCTTTTTCCGCAGGATGCTGAATCGGAGTAAACTCGTGAATATCGTGTCCCTTGGGGAGAACTATTACACCGCCCGGGTGCTGACCTGTGGTGGTTTTTACGTTCATTATACCTTTTTTAAGGCGTTCTACCTCGGCATTATGAACATATGCACCTTTCTGTTCGAAATATTTTCTTACGTAACCATACGCGGTTTTTTCTGCGACGGTACTCACCGTTCCTGCGCGGAAAACGTAGCCCTTTCCGAAGATTTCCTCCGTATACTTATGTGCGCTGGCCTGATTTTCGCCAGAGAAGTTAAGGTCGATATCGGGCTGTTTGTCACCCTTGAAGCCGAGGAAGGTTTCAAATGGGATATTGTGACCATCCTTTACGTAGGAGGTACCGCATACGGGGCAGTTTTTATCGGGCATATCAAGGCCCGAGTCATAGCTTTCATCTTTTGTGAATTCTGTGTTTTTGCAATTTGGGCATCTGTAATGCGGGGGCAGAGAATTAACCTCGGTAATTTGCGCACAATATGCCAAAAATGAAGAGCCAACGCTTCCTCGCGAGCCTACGACATAGCCTTCTTCACGCGAGTGCTTAACGAGAAGCCTTGCTATATTATAAAGGTCGGCATAGCCATTGCCAATAACGCTTTTAAGCTCTTTTTGAAGCCTGTTTTCTACTATTTCGGGCAGCGGATTTCCGTATAGTTTTTCTGCTGTTTCGCGTGCGATACGCTCAATATCCTCGGCACTTCCCTCGATTTTAGGCGGGAAATTCCCCTTGGGAACAGGACGGATATTTTCAATCATATCTGCTATTTTATTGGTGTTTGTAACAACTATTTCATATGCCTTTTCTTCGGAAAGATAGGAGAATTCGTCGAGCATTTCTTTTGTAGTCCTGAAATAAAGAGGTGCCTGCATATCTGCATCCTGATAGCCTTGCCCAGCCTGAAGAATACGGCGGAAGACTTCATCTCTTTTACGAAGAAAATGCACGTCTCCCGTTGCAACAACTAATTTTCCAAGCTTTTCCCCAAGAGCGATAATCTTTCTGTTAAGGTCGCAAAGTCCCTCGCGGTCTGCCACCGTACCATTACGCACCAGGTAGTCGTTATTGCCTATGGGTTGCACCTCAAGATAATCATAATATGAAGCAATACGCTCAATTTCACTCTCCTCTGCTCCGCTTAAAACAGCGCGGAAAAGCTCACCAGCTTCACATGCGGAGCCTAATATGAGCCCCTCGCGGTGAGAGTCGAGAACGTCTCTGGGAATGAGCGGTCTCTTATAGAAATGCTCAAGATTCGAAGCGCTTACAAGCTTGTAAAGATTTTTAAGTCCTGTAAGATTTTTCGCGAATATTATTATATGATAGCGCTTTGTCTCACGTGCAAGCGGGGAATCCTTCTCGATAAGATACCCCTCGCAACCATAGAGAATTTTTATGGTATCATCAGCAGTATGAAATGCCTCGGGAAATGCCTGCACGCATCCGTGATCCGTTATGGCAACAGCCTTGTGTCCATATTTCATAGCCTGCTTTACAAGTTCTTTTGCACTTACAACTGCGTCCATAGCAGAGGATTTTGTGTGCGCGTGAAGCTCTACTCTCTTTTCCTCGGCATCGTCCTTTTCCTTGGGCAGTTCATATGGCACAATATCACGCGCCATAACTGTAAGTTCATGGGAGAAATTATCCATTTCTGCCTTGCCTCGCAGAGCGACTACCCCCGTCTTTTTTAGTGCTCCTGTAACCTCTTCTGTTGCGGTGATAGGCACAAAGCATTTGCAGGTAATAGATGAGGTGTAATCGGTTATATAAAAAGAAATGATTGATTTTTTTATCTTGGTGATT
>JAZNTQ010000051.1:0-19686 GCA_045591865.1 Clostridia bacterium | reverse complement strand
ATTGCTTTTCTGTATGCACCTACAATAGTAGCAACATAATACTCACTCTTTACCCTGCCTTCAATTTTTAGAGATGCCACACCGCTTCCGATTAGCTCGGGCAAATGCTCTATCATACACAAGTCTTTGGAATTCATTATAAACGTTCCGCGTTCGTTTTCATATACCGGCATATACTCGCCTGGGCGTTTTTCTTCCATAAGAGCATAATTCCATCTGCACGGATGCGAGCAAGCGCCATAATTACTGTCGCGCGCGGTCATATAGTTACTCAAAAGACATCTGCCTGAATACGAAACGCACATTGCGCCGTGCATAAATACTTCAAGCTCGCAGTCAGGACTGATACTATCCTTTATTTCGCGCACTTCGGAAAGAGTCATTTCACGTGCAAGTACAACACGCTTTGCACCCATTTCGTGCCACGACTGAACGGTTGCGTAATTTGTGTTATTCGCTTGAGTGCTGATGTGTATTTCAAGCTCGGGAGCAACGCGTCTGCAGATATTAAACGCACCAAGGTCTGAAATAATAACTGCGTCGGCACCAAGCTCATAGATTTCTCGGAAATACTTTTCCATTTGGGCGAGGTCGCGGTTATGGGGAATAATATTTGCTGTGATATACACCTTTTTACCCATAGCATGCGCGTACTCTATCCCCTCTCGCATTTCCTCGGGGGTAAAGTTGTCCGCTGCAGTACGCAGAGAAAAACATTCTCCGCCGATATATACAGCATCAGCACCGTATTTAAGAGCTATTTTTAGTTTGTAAAGATTGCCGGCAGGTGCCAGCAGTTCAACCTTTTGCATCTTTTTCACTTCACTTTTTTACTGATAATGCAACACCGTCACCGATTGGGATTATAGATGTTGTAAGATTTTCGTTATTCATTATTTCCTGAAGGTACATATGGAGCCTTTTTACAATCGTGATTTTTCTGCGCTCCACCTTGTCCTCATCCTCAATCATCCCGTGATAAAGGATATTGTCTGAAAGAAGCACGCCACCGCTATTGAGAAGCCTCATAATATCGGGCAGAAATTCTATGTACTGTCCTTTTGCGGCATCGAGGAAAATAAAATCAAAGCCTCCGTCAAGCCAATGGAGAACCTCTGCCGCCTCACCCTCAATAACCTTGATTTTCTTTTCAAAGCCTGCTTCAAAAATATTATCTACTGCAATATCAGCGTGCTTTTTATAGCGCTCAATAGTTACAATTGTGCTATCCTCTGGAAGATTTTGCGCCATAAGAATTGCGCTATAGCCTACTGCGGTGCCAACTTCAAGAACTCTTCGGGGTTTAATTAGTTTGAGAAGCGTTACTATAAGCTGCTCGGTAGACTTTTGCACAATGGGAGCATAGCTTTCCTCAAGAGAGCATTTATATCTTAAATTTTCTAAAAACTCATCCCTATTTGGTATAAGCTCTTCCAAATAATTATTCTCCATACTGTATCTGCTCCTTGATTTTTTCAGCAGTTTCTCTGCCGCAAAGAGCCGCAGTTATTTCAAAACCAAATTTATACGCACTTCCCATACCGTCAGAGGTTATAAAGTTATTACACTTTACAACTGACTGCTTTACATATTTACCGCCATTGAAGGTATCTTCAAAACCGGGATAGCAGGTAGCTTCCTTTCCATCAAGAAGCCCCATCTTCCCAAGTATTGAGGGGGCGGCACAGATTGCGCAGACAAGCTTTTCGTTATCCGCAGCATACTTTACAATACCTTTAACCTCATCACTTGCATCCATATTATTTGTTCCGCCGAGTCCTCCGGGGAGAATCAGTGCATCTATTTTTTCTTTTTCTATATCGGGGAGAAAAATATCTGCCTTTACAACAATATCGTGAGCACCTTTTACATATTCGCCAGTTACACCGACGGTATAAATCTCCACGCCGGCTCTTCTTAATATATCAAGAGGGGCAAGTGCCTCAACCTCTTCAAATCCATCTGCCAAAAACATATATACCATTATTTTTCCTCCTCTATAAAGTATTTCTCTACAAGAAATTCGGGTTGATAGCTTTCCTTTGCACGTCTGAGGCCCTCTATACCCATATCTTCCTCACGGTTCACATATTTAAGAGTACTCCATTCATTTTCACAAAAGAGTTTATTTATAGCCTGATAAGCCCCGCGGTAATTTTCGTCGGCAAGCTCTATCTGAATAAGAGCTGTGTCATCACTCAGCTTTTCTCCAAAAGACATCGCCACAATCTCGCCCTGAACCTTTATTACTGCACCGGTTTGATTAAATTTAAAGAAATGCTCGAAATATGACTGCATAGCTCCTGCTTCATAAGAATTTTTGTTCTTTTCCTTTGCCCTTACCCATTCATCTGCCTTTTTTGCACATTCTTCCAAAAGTGATGCGTCTGCAACCTTGATATACTCATAATTGTAGTTTTCAAGAAAATAGTTAAGATGATTTCTTTTTGCGTGGAGCTTTTTTCCTGAAAGTGAAATCATTTTTTCCGTAAGATAAATATAATCGTAGGAATCTCGCGACTCTTTGTAAGAAAAATGCTCCCCGTATAATTCTTTAAGCTTTTGTGTGTTTTCTTTGCTTACAAGTCTGAAGATAAGTCTTTCTTCATTTGTTTTTGCATAGACGGAAAGCTCATCTATTGCATTTTCGAGGTTTCCTTTTCCTATCGGGAAGAAATACGAGGGTTCTTTCCCTTTTATATCAAACCTTATAAAAAGAAATTCTCCGTTTTCCGCAAGCGAAAGGTTATAGTATTCGTTCCAAATAAACATGGTCATAAATACGCCCTCGGAAGCATTCGTTTCATCCTGTACTCTATATTTATTATATCGCTCAAAATCGCATGCCGAGATGCGCGTAAATTCAAGCATCAAAACACCTTCATCAATTACTTATATTTTCTGCCTTTGAAAAGCACCTTAATACCAAATTTGGGGAGAGCAAGCATACGCCCAAATCTTGAGGGCTGCTTTACAAGACGGTAGAGCCATTCAATACCGTGGTCACAATAAAACTGCGGTGCTCTCTGAACTGTTCCCGCAAAAACATCAAGACATCCGCCTGCGCCAATTGCGAGCTTTGCGTTTAAGCGGTGTGCGTTATTATATATCCACATTTCCTGCTTTGGAAATCCAAGACATGCCATAAGGAAGTCGGGATTTGCCGCATTTATATCCTCAATTACCTCTTTGTCATCTTTAAAATATCCGTCGTGAGTACCTGCAATAACGAGGTCGGGATATTTTTCCTTAAGGTTTTCTGCCGCCACTTCCGCTACACCAGGTTTCGCGCCTAAAAGATAAACTGACTTCTTCTTTTCTGCTAAAATCGGCAGAAGATTGCACACAAGGTCAAAGCCTGCCACTCTTTCGGGAATAGGTTCACCGAGAATTTTTGCGCCGTAAACTACACCGATACCGTCAGGAATTACCATATCTGCCTGATTAAGAAGCTCGGCAAAATCGGGATTATTAGATGCATAGAGAAGTATTTCTGAATTGGGAGTAAATATCATACTGAGGCCGTCTTCTTCTAAAAGCTCGGTTGCCCTTTCTAATGCCTGCACCATAGTATATTTATTTACATTTACGCCTAAAATATTTACAGTTTCCATATTTACACGCCCTTCTTGAAAATCATAATTGTTCAATATATATTCTAACATACAAATTGCGTTTTTGCAATAAAAAACGAGCAGAAAACACAAAATATTGTCTGCTCGTCTTATAATTAGTTTTTCAGTATAACATCTTCAATTTCGATAGCGCGACTATCTGCATCAAGCCCGATACACTTGCCGCAACTGTCACACAATTTAGAGGAATCAAGGTCGCACTTGTCACACTCACCGCAATCTGTGCAGACTTTGTTTTCATCCAAGATACAATTTTCTTTCATAAAAATCATCCTTTATAAAATACTATGTATATATTATATATTCGAAAAACCATTTTTTCAAGAAAATTATATGATAGGAATAAAAAGTGTCTGGCCACAAACTATCTGGCAATCTTTGATACCATTATTGGATGCGATATCATAAACGAACTTACGAAGGTCTTCCCCTTCAGGCTTATACTCACTTGCAATTGTCCAGAGAGTATCACCAGGCTGCACTGTCACAGATATAACATCATACTCATCGTTAATATCCTGCGGCTTTGAAAAAGCACTGTGTGCCACCATAACAAATAATACTATGAGTACCATAAAGAAAGCACTGCGCTGACGACGAAGCTTTCTTGCTCTTTGTAATTTTTTAAGTTTATAACTTGTTCTCATAAAAAAAACACCTCACAAACATTTGTTCGCTTTCTGATTATAATATAACAGAACATTTGTTCGGTGTCAATACTTTTTTGTAAATTTTTCAAATTTTTTCTTGTTCCTTGTAAATAATTGGCTGAATATAAACCTTCTCTTCTTCAAACAATACTAACGTAAGCTTTACGCTTATGAAAATATAGATATGAAATTAAAAGGAGAAAATGAAAATGAGTAGAAGATCAAGAGTTCTTGTACCCGAAGCAAGAGAAGCACTTAACCGTTTCAAGATGGAAGCTGCTAACGAAGTTGGTGTAACACTTAATCAGGGTTACAACGGCGACAAGACAAGCCGTGAAAACGGTAGCGTAGGCGGCCAGATGGTTAAGAAAATGATTTCTGCATACGAGCAGTCTATGAAGTAATCATAAGAGATTTCTCTTGTGAAAATAAAAATCCCGAAGATTTTCTTCGCGATTTTTATTATTTATGATAAAGCTTTTTTATTTCATATTTTGCTTCACAGCTTACATTTATTCCGAGGCGCTTTAATATTTTCTGATCTTCTTCACTTATAATTACGGAGAAGTGAGCATTGCTACCTCTTAAGTTTGCAAGCTGTTCTTTAGCTTTGTTTGCAATCGGATTAGTAAGCGCTGAAACTGTGAGCGACATTAAAACCTCGTCCGTATGAAGTCTGGGATTTCTGTGCTTGAGGTAATTTGTCTTAAGCTCACATATAGGCTCTAATACCTCTGCTGAAATAAGCAGAATTTCGTCATCCAATCCACCGAGTGTTTTAAGCGCATTTAAGAGAAGCGCTGAAGCCGCACCGAGTGTACTTGAGGTTTTGCCTGTGATAATAGTTCCGTCGGGAAGCTCAAGCGCACCTGCAGGCGCTCCTGTTTCCTTTTCCTTTTTAAGAGCCGCTTTTACGAGGCGGCACTTATCAGGAGTGAGTCCTGCCTGATTCATGAGAAGCTCAAGCTTCATTATATCAGACCCGTCACTTAAAAGACGAAGCTTGTTAACGCTTGCGCTATAGTATCTGCGGAGAATTTCCATTCTCGAAGCATCACAGCAAATCTTATCATCAATTATACAGTTTCCTGCCATATTTACGCCCATATCCGTAGGTGACTGATACGGAGAGGTTCCCTGAATAAGCTCAAACATTGCGTTAAGAACGGGGAAAATTTCAACATCTCGGTTATAGTTTACCGCAGTCTCTCCATATGCTTCCAGATGGAACGGGTCAATCATATTTACATCGTTAAGGTCGGCAGTTGCCGCCTCATAAGCAAGGTTCACAGGGTGTTTGAGAGGAAGATTCCATATTGGGAAAGTCTCAAACTTTGCATAACCTGCCGTAATTCCTCTCTTATGGTCGTGATAAAGCTGGCTAAGGCAGGTTGCCATCTTGCCGCTTCCCGGACCGGGCGCAGTTACTACAACGAGTGAACGCGAAGTTTCAATATAATCGTTTTTACCCAGACCCTCATCACTTACGATGTGCTTTACATCAGAGGGATAGCCTGCTATAGAATAATGCTTATAGCATTTTATTCCAAGTGTTTCAAGCTGTTTTAAGAAAGCATTTGCACTTGCCTGACCATCATAACGCGTGAGAACTACGCTACCTACATAGAGCTGAAGCTCGCGGAAGGTATCTATAAGACGTAAAACATCCTCATCATAAGTAATACCGAGATCTCCGCGTCTCTTGTTTGATTCAATGTCTGCGGCATTTATTGTGATTACAATTTCAACCTCGTCCTTTAATTGCTGAAGCATCTTCATTTTACTGTCCGGTGCAAACCCGGGAAGAACACGAGATGCGTGGTAATCATCAAACAGCTTTCCGCCAAATTCAAGATAGAGCTTACCGCCGAACTGTGCTATGCGCTTTCTGATTTGCTCGGACTGTGTCACAAGATATTTTTGATTGTCAAAGCCTATTTTACTCATTACCTTCTCACCTCGTTTCAAGAATACAAAAGATAGTATATCACAGTTTTTTACATTATTAAAGTATAATTTTCAAATTTTTTTGTTTTTTTCTCTTTGACTACAAACATAATAAATGATATAATCCCGTTGTTACACAAATATATTCTTTTATGAGGTATAATTACAATGAAAATTTTCACCTTTACATTTTCTTCGATGCTTGTAATTTTTACTTATATAGTAATAGGTTATATTCTTAACAAAAAGAAAATAGTTCCCGAAAACACAGGCAGAATTCTTTCCAGAGTTGAAAACTATGTTTTTCTGCCTGCACTTGTATTTAATACATTTTCTTCACAGTGTACGGTTGAATCTCTTAAAGCGAATTATTTATTTCTTGTCTATAGCCTAATTGCACTTGCATCTGCTTTTATAATTTCAATGATTATTTCAAGATTTTTTGCAGAAAAAGGTACTTATGAGAATAGTATCTATAAGTACAGCTTTGTGTTTGCCAATTTCGGTTTTTTAGGAAATGCTCTTATCCCTCTTATTTTTTCCGAAAACGCATCTGAAATGCTTTACAATTACATGCTTTTTACACTGCCTCTGCAGATTACAGTATATACATGGGGACTTTCAATTTTGATTCCAAAGAACGGTACTAAAAAATCTTCTCTTTCAAACCTTAATAA
The DNA here is from genome assembly GCA_045591865.1 of Clostridia bacterium. GTDB lineage: Bacteria > Bacillota > Clostridia > UMGS1883 > UMGS1883 > UMGS1883. The sequence goes on along the minus strand of JAZNTQ010000051.1, from coordinate 12,777 downwards.
TCCCATTGTTTATGCTATTGTAATCGGCATAATATTGGGTATAACGGGAACAAGAGCTTTTATTCCTGAATTTTTTACAAAGGCACTTTCTGCACTCGCTTCATGTATGTCCCCCGTTGCGATGCTTCTGACAGGATTTGTAATCGGGGGTTATTCCCTAAAAGAATTGTTTTCGAAAAAAAGGATATATCTGGCAACGGCACTTCGTCTTTTTGTTATTCCGACAGTTCTTCTTTCCATTCTTTATTTCCTTGGCGCGTCGCCATTTATTATGACACTCGCACTTTTTGCGTATGCAACACCGATGGGAATGAATACAATCGTCTTCCCTTCCGCTTATGGCGGAGATACAAAGACAGGTGCTTCAATGCTCATGATATCAAATCTTTTCTGTCTTTTTTCAATTCCTATAATGTATTCGCTATTCACACTTATAATAAAATAGAAAAAGCCCGTATCGATACGGGCTTTTATTTATTGTTGCTTTGCTTTCATTTCACAGTATATACATCTGTAGACCTTATTTTCGCGGTCTGTGAGCTTAAAGATATGGTCTATTTCCTGCTCTGTTGATGTAATACATCTGGGGTTTTTGCACTTTACAATATTTGTGATTCTTTCAGGGAGTTCACAGTGGCGCTTGTTTGTCTTAACGCCGTTTTCAATAGTGTTGATAGTGATACCATTATCAATATAACCAAGTGCATCGAGATTAACATCAAGTGCCTCATCAATTTTTATGATGTCTTTCTTACCCATTTTTTTGCTGGGTACATTTTTAATAATAGCTATAGAGCACTGAAGTGCATCAAGATTGAGCAACTTGTATATTTCCATACTTTTGCCTGCGGCAATATGGTCGATTACTATACCATTAATTATTTCATCAATATGCATATATCTTCCTCCTTACTCAATCCCCAAAAGCTTTAATATAAGCGCCATACGGATAAACTTTCCGTTAGCCGCCTGTTTGAAATAACAAGCACGCTCATCGTTATCCACCTCTACAGCAATTTCATTAACACGGGGAAGCGGATGAAGTATGCGCATATTTTTCTTTGCGTTTTCAAGCTTTGCAGGAGTAACAACATAAGTGTCTTTGAGCCTTATATAGTCTGCCTCATTGAAGAAACGCTCTTTCTGAACTCGGGTCATATAGAGTATATCAAGCTCGGGCATAGCTTCCTCAAGATTTTCTATTTCGATGAAATCAACATTCTTTCTCTTAAGAACTTCTTCAACGAGGTAATCGGGAAGCTTGAGTTCTTTAGGGGAAATCATAATGAACTTTACATTTTCGTATCTTACCATAGCATGAATAAGTGAGTGAACAGTTCTTCCAAACTTGAGGTCACCGCAAAGACCTATTGTAATATTATCAAGTCTGCCTAATTCTCTTTTGATAGTGAGAAGGTCGGTAAGTGTCTGTGTAGGATGGTTGTGTCCGCCATCACCTGCATTGATTACGGGAATACGGCTCTTCATTGCGGCAATTGTGGGCGCGCCTTCTTTGGGATGGCGCATTGCAACGATATCTACATAATTTTCAACAACCCTTATTGTATCAGAAACGCTCTCCCCTTTTGTTGCGGAAGAAGAACCTGCGTCAGAAAATCCGAGCACATTTCCGCCAAGACCGTACATAGCAGCCTCAAAACTGAGTCTTGTTCTTGTAGAAGGCTCAAAAAAGAGTGTTGCCAGTTTCTTATATTTGCACTTTTCTCTGTAATTGTCGGGATTTGCTATGATGTCATTTGCTTTTTCAATAAGAGCATCAATTTCGTCTGTTGTGAGGTCAAGAATGTCTATAAGGTCTTTCACATTTATCATCCTTTCTTAAAAATCTGTATGGTTACAAATCAGCCTTTTATCCAGCTTTCGTCAGAAGGATTGTTACGGAATTTGATAAGACGCTCCTTGTCCTCTTCCTTGATATAGTTTTCATTTGCAGCAACTTCAACGATTGTGTCAAAGTCTGTAAGGCTGATGTTCTTTACATCTGCTGCCTGGAGTCTTTCAAGGCCTTTCTTCATTCCATACGTAAAGATTGAAGCAACACCGAGTACTTCAGCGCCTGCTTCACGAAGAGCTTCAACAACTTCGATTACACTACCGCCTGTTGAGATAAGGTCTTCTATAACTACAACCTTGTCACCCTTTTCAAGCTTTCCTTCAATCTGATTCTGTCTTCCGTGGTCCTTTGCACCGCTGCGAACATAACCCATAGGCATATCAAGAAGGTGCGCTGTGATTGCCGCGTGTGCAATACCTGCAGTAGATGTACCCATAAGAACTTCTGCCTCGGGATAATTTGTCTTTACAACCTCGGCAAGTGCCTTTTCAACGTCAAGTCTTACTTCGGGGGCTGTGAGAGTAAGACGGTTATCACAGTAGATGGGGCTTTTAATACCGCTTGCCCAGGTAAAAGGCTCGTCGGGACTTAAAAATACTGCTTTGATTTTAAGTAAGTCTTTTGCAATTAATTCTTTCATTTCTATTTATCCTTTCTATAAAACCAAGTTTGGGTTTATCCTACAAATTCTGCTACGCATCTTTCATATGCAGCTATGGGGTCTTCTGCCGCTGTAATCGGGCGACCTACCACGATGTAGTCAGAGCCTGCCTCCTTTGCTTTCTGCGGTGTCATAATTCTTACCTGGTCATCTGCCGCACTGTCAGCAAAGCGGATACCGGGAGTTACAGTTACAAAGTCTTTGCCGCAAATCTCTTTAATGCCTGCCGCTTCGTGAGGAGAGCAAACTACGCCGTCAAGGCCACTTTCTGCAGCACACTTTCCGTAGTGCTCAACAACCTTTGCAAGAGGCTCATTTATAAGAAGGTCATTTTTCATTCTTTCTTCGCTTGTTGATGTAAGCTGTGTTACAGCGATAAGAATGGGACGGGTGCCGTCTTCTTTTGTAAGACCTTCAATTGCTGCAGTCATCATTTCCTTTGTACCGAATGCGTGAAGGTTTGTCATATCAACGTCAAGAGATGAAAGCACCTTCATTGACTTTTTAACTGTGTTGGGAATATCACAAAGCTTAAGGTCGAGGAAAATCTTGTGTCCTCTTTCCTTTACTTCCTTGACGATTGCTGGACCTTCCGCATAAAAAAGCTCCATACCTATTTTTACAAATGGCTTTCTGCTCGCATTTGAGAATTTGTCAAGAAACTCTACAAGCGCCGCTTTTGAAGAAAAGTCACATGCTACAATTACATCCTTACCCATTAATGTGCACCTCCGATAATACTTTCTAAACTTTCAATATTATATTTTTCCATTGCCGCAGGAAGTCCCTCGATTATATTCTTACATGCGTAAGGCTCAATAAGGTTTGCCGCACCAACCTCAACGGCTGTTGCGCCTGCGAGCATCATTTCAATTACATCTTCGCTTGTTGTTACGCCACCCATACCGATGATGGGAATATTAACCGCTTCATACACCCTGTAAACCATAGAAAGAGCCACAGGGAAAATTGCGCTTCCTGAAAAACCGCCTGACTTATTAAAAAGGATTGGCTTTTTATTTTTAAGATTTATGCGCATACCCAAAAGAGTATTTATCATCGCGATACCATCTGCACCTGCCTCTTCGCAAGCTTTTGCTATAGATACAATGTCAGTAACATTTGGCGAAAGCTTCATGTATACAGGTTTTTTTGTAACACTCTTTACCGCTCTTGTGATTTCTGCCGCACTTTCTGGACTTGTACCGAAGCTCATTCCGCCGTGCTTTACATTGGGGCAACTGATATTAACTTCGAGTATTCCAACCTCGTCCTGCTTGTCCATTTTTTCGCAGGTGTATACATAGTCTTCAAGAGAAAAACCGCTGACATTTGCAACTGCTTTTTTATTAAAGCATTTACGAAGTTTTGGAAGTTCCTCGGAAATAACTTTATCAACTCCGGGGTTTTGCAGTCCTACTGCATTAAGCATACCGCTACTGCATTCAGCAATTCGGGGAAGCGGATTTCCGTAACGAGGGTCCTTCGTCGTTCCCTTAAGAGAAATACTGCCGAGTATATTGATATCGTAATATTCTGCGAATTCATAACCGAAGCCAAACGTACCGCTGGCAGGAATGATAGGGTTATCAAGCTGAAGTCCACTTAAATTTACACTTAATTTGCCCATTTTACTTCCTCCTTTTCAAGCACGGGACCATCCTTACAGATACGCTTGTTTCCATAAAGTGTTTCACAGGTACATCCCATACATGCGCCAAATCCGCAACCCATACGAGCTTCAAAGCTAAGCTGACCGCTAGTAGTGGTGTTGTCGTAGAGTGCTTTAAGCATCATTTCAGGTCCGCAAGTGAAAAAGTATGTATAGGAAAGGTCTTTGATTGCATCTGTTACAAAACCTTTTATTCCATAGCTACCGTCGGCAGTCGCGACTATTGTCTTGATTCCAAGAGCCTTGAATTCTTCTTCGTAGAAAACTTCGCTCTTTTTATTAAAGCCGAGCACAACTGTCGGGGTTACTCCCTTTTTAAGAAGTTCTATCGCAAGCATATACATCGGAGGCACACCTGCGCCTCCGCCGATAAGAAGCGGCTTTTCTCCGCTTTTTGTAATGTCATAACCATTGCCGAGGCCTGTCAATATGTCGAGCCTTTCACCACTTTTCATATCTGCCATAACCTCTGTACCCTTGCCCACAACCTTGTATATGATAGTGAGAAGGTTATCTTTACTGTTGCACACAGAGATAGGTCTGCGCAGGAAAAATCCGTCAAGTTTGATATTTACAAACTGTCCCGGACGGGTGATATCAGAGCAATCACCCTGAAGAACCATTTCATAGGTTATATCTGCAAGTTTTTTATTTGAAACTATTTCAAAAACACTTTGCTTCATAGTATCATTCCTTCCATGCCAATTTACCGCAGGCAAATGTCATCTTGCACTTTGCAAAGACTTTTTCGCCCTTAAAGGGTGTACTTTTGCCCATTGATAAAAATTCGTCGGGGTTAATTTCATATTCTTCGTCAAGATTGAAAACTGTAAAATCAGCCTTCTCCCCGACTGCTATTTTGCCTTTCCCGAGAGAAAAACGCTTTCTCGGATTTTCACACATAAGCTTTATGAGATGCGAGAGCGTCATTTTGCCGCTTTTTACAAAATGAGTGTACATAAGCGAAAATGCAGTTTCTATTCCAACTACACCCATCATACTTTTTGCAAGACCTTTTCCTTTTTCCTCTGCACTGTGCGGAGCGTGGTCGGTGGCAATCATTTCAATAGTCCCGTCAAGAACTGCTTCTATGAGAGCCGCGCGGTCTTCACTGCTTCCAAGAGGAGGATTCATTTTAAATCTTCCGTCTTCCTGAAGGTCGTTTTCAGTAAGAATAAGATAGTGAGGAGCTGTTTCCGCAGTAACATCTACTCCGCGTAATTTTGCCTCACGGATTAGATTTACGCTTTCTTTTGTGGAAACGTGGCAGATGTGATATTTGCAGAGTGTCTTTTCAGCAAGCTTAATATCGCGCTCAACCATTTTCCATTCGCTTTCGGGAACTATTCCTCGGTGACCATTTTTTCGGGAATACTCACCCTCGCGGATGTATCCGCCATTAAGAAGCTCGTTCACCTCACAGTGCGCAGAGATAATCTGCCCATTCTTTTTGACAAGATTCATCGCTTCTTCTATCATATCATCGCTCTGCACACCTCTGCCATCATCGGAAAAGCCGACTGCAAGAGATGAGAGCGCTTCAATATCTGAAAGCACTTCTCCCTTTTCTCCAACCGTGAGCGCACCAAAGGGATGGACGCCTATTAAGGCATCGCGCTCAATTATCTGAAGCTGTGCTTTTATATTTTCTATACTGTCGGGAACGGGATTAAGATTTGGCATGGTGCAAACATCTGTAAAGCCACCATGCGCGCAGGCAAGGGTTCCCGACTTGATTGTTTCTTTATATGAAAAACCCGGTTCTCGCAAATGAACATGAACATCTGCAAAACCGGGAAAAATATAACAATTATTAAAATCAAAAACCTCGGCTTCGGAAAAATTACCGCTGCCTGCAGAAACAACTATCCCATTGTCAATAAACAAATCAGTTTTTTGAAAACCGTTTTCAGTTAAAACTGTTGCATTCTTGATAACGTACTGCATGTTGTCCTCCTGTGTTTTATTTCTAAAATATTATAACACACGAGCGCAAAAGTGTCAATCGTTTTTCTTCTATAATCGACCTTATTTTTACATAAAAAATACTTGATTTTAAATGGGTTATGTTGTATAATGGTCAAGTATTAAAAACAAAATATTTGCGGATATGGCGGAATTGGCAGACGCGCATGGTTCTGCTCGCGTCACATCGGTGAAAAGTTGTTGAATTCGGTTTAACCGTTTTCATATATGAGGATTAAGCGGTTTTGCTCCTCCTCGGGGTTACCTCTCCCGTGTAAAAATTATGAGGTTATAATTTAATAAGCAGGTATGGCGGAATTGGCAGACGCGCATGGTTCAGGTCCATGTGAAAGCAATTTCATGCAGGTTCAAGTCCGTGAACCCTTTTTAAGGGAGTAAACAAAAAACGGCTTGTGTAAATGCTAACAACTTAAAATTTAATATTCGCACCTGTGGCGGAATTGGCAGACGCGTATGGTTCAGGTCCATATTTCTTCACGGAAGTGCAGGTTCAAGTCCTGTCAGGTGCACCACAATTCAAAGAAATGCTATCAATATTGGTATTTCTTTTTATTTTTACAATTTATACAGTAGGAGTTTTTTTATGAAAGAAAGTAAATTACGAGACCTAATTGCACAAAATCTTTCAAAATTAAAACCTGGATTAACACTTCTTCAAAAAGAACAATATATTCCAGGTAAACACGGGACTAATAGTTTTATAGATTTATATGCAAGAGATACATGCGGTCGTCATATTTTAATAGAACTTAAACGTAGTAATGCCGCCGCACGCCAAGCAATTCACGAAGTGAATAAATACATAGAAAGTGTAAAGGATTACTTTGGAGCCAAAGATTCAGAGATACATGTTATTATTGCTTCCACAGAGTGGTCTGAATTATTGCTACCTTATTCGAGATTTTTTGCCGATACTGGATTTTCACTTGAAGGAATACAAATAAACTTAATCAATAATGAAACAGATTTTGAAGTTGAGGAAATAGAACCATTACAAATAACGCAAGGAAGATTTATCGCACCCTGGCATAATGTGTATTGGTACACTAATGAAGAATCTCTTAACAAAGGGATTTGCAGTATTGAAGCGTCATACCGACAAAAGGGTATTGAAGATTATATAATAGTTAAGTTTTTCTTACCTAATCAACTGACAGAAGATGAGCATCGTTCGGCTATGAAAAAACAAATTTCAACAATGTTAAATGTAGATGTATCAGAACTATCCAATGCACTAAATTTTTCCCTTCCGGTTCATGAATACATTGCATATACTGCATTACAAACGCTCTCAAAAGAAACATGCCTAAACATAATATCCCAGGATGCTGACACCTTCAACGAGGCACAAGAACTATTACCTGACATGGAAGATGAGGAAGCTATGTGTTATCTTCATGAATGCGTTGAATCTGCTCAACCTTCCCCAAAAGGAGATTATTACGAAATTGGGTATCCTGCTAAATTTAATAATTTTTTTAATGCTCAAAACTGTTTTTGTCAAGGCATTGTCCGTCATGGAATTTTCGAAAGAAATACAGTCCTTGATGATGATACAATCTATGCAGAGTTAATGGGTGAAGATGGTTCAACAGGACAAAAATTCAAACGTTCCTTAAAAATGAATAATTCCGCCCACATAAAAAATCTAAAAAAAGATATAGCAACTGCTCTCAAATATAATCCTGTATGGAGGAGTCATATACTCCGTATTATTGAAGAAATAGAAACTGATTTTCCGGATTCAGAAATTGAAATTTCTATTTTTAGTCCCAGTACGGGTATATTCACAATCTATTATACAATGACCAAAGAACAGGGCTTGCTATATCTCCCGAATTATTATATTGTAGTGAAAAATCCAGATGATGTTCGTATGTATTTTGGGGCATTGGAAGCTACCGGAATGTCTATGACATTTTCTCAACTGCTTAAAAAGCATTATAATGGACATATTGAAGAACTATTACTCTCTATGCTCTGGGGCGGAATGGAAATCAGGGATAGTGATATCATTGAAGATTTAGGTGCCCAATACAGATCATATAAATTCACTATTGAGGAAAATAATCAAATTTCTGACTTTTCCTCACTTCGAGACGAAAAATGGAGACCTTGTGATACTACTTCACCAATTGAACTGTTTGATAAATATATAGACTCTAACCAATCTTTAATAAAACAGATTCTTCTAAAAATTCAACCTCATGATAAGGGTCCCTTTTTTGATTTTAGCAGTGTGGATACAATTCTGGAGGAATATGTTGATATGGATACTGCAAGGGAAAATCAAACATACTGTTCTGGAGCACCTGATTTCTGCAATATCTGCGGCTGTTCGTTAACTGAAGAAAAATTCATGATAGACGGAGCCCTTCACAATAATAGTGCATGGGCATATATGTGCGGAGATTGTTTTGTTGCACATGGTGAAAAAATAGGCTGGGGACATGGACAACTATATCAAAAAGATGATAAAGGATGGTTGTTAGTTGGTGGCTTCTCCAAAGAATCAGACTTCGAATAATACACATTATAGCTAAAATACTTTCAGCATTTCTGGAACTTCAGGTGCGTACGATTCAGGTCAGTGTACCTGCAACGACCAAGGAGTTCAAGTTCTTCTGGGTACACCACCAAAAAAGGTACAGTTATCACTGATAGCTGTACCTTTTTTGGGTGTAAAATGTATAGAATAGATTTTTATGCATAGTAAATTTGTCTGAAGCTAATGTTATTACTTATATTGTCTTATACATAATGACTTTTTAATAAAATCAATTTTATAAATTCGACATAATACTTGAAAAAATACCCAATTATGCTATAATATATTCAAAAGATGTTTTATAGTAAACAGTCACTATAAATAGGAGGGATAGCAATGGACTTGATTAGACATTTTAAGAAAAATATGAAAAACGTTAAATCAACAGATAAAATTGGCCAATTGGGCAAAATTGATATTCTTAACGAATTAAATACCACAAAAGGATTAAATATACGTCTAGGATTAAACGAAGAACCTATAGTTAAAAATCGAATACATTCAGCATCATACGATCTCACTCCTAGTATTGTCGCAATGTCTTCCAAATTGGGAATGTTGGAAACCGTTTATAAAAGTGATTCTCTTAATACAAATAGCTTTTATATATATGTTAGACCTAAAGATACGGTATTGATAGTAAGTAATGAATTTATTTACCTTCCCCACAATATTTCCGGCTATGTTACATCCCGTGTTTCAAATGTTGTTCATGGGTTTGGACATATAAGTACAACCGTAGATCCGAATTGGAGAGGTGCGTTATTAATCGCATTAAGTAATCCATCAAACCATTCTCTTAAAGTAAATGTTGGTACAACTACTTTATATGATGGAAGCAACCATCTAGTAGTCGCTGATGAACAAAATACGTTAGCAACATTAACTTTACATTACTTATGTAATTCAAATAACACTGTAGATACTTCATATAAAAGCATGCGTGTAGATTTATTAAAAAGCATAAAGTATGATCAAAGGCATGACATCAAATCGTATTTTAGAACAAAAATTCATTTTAAACGTAAAAAATATACCGATTACTTTTTTGATTATTTGAATGCTCATGAAAAAAATATGTTAACTCCTACAGGATGGTCCGAATTTCTTGATGAGTTTAGCAGAGTGGTAACTAATAACACAAATACAGGTAAGCCAAAAGCTTTTGATTTTATAATAAAAGAAAACATTTTTAGGAGAACGATTCATTTTATAAATGAACATCATAAAATCATTGCAACAGGTTTAATACCTTTTTGTGTTTTGTTTCTTTTTGTATTATATAAATGCGGAGTAATCAATTCAAATATCTTTCAAAAGATACTTGATTGGTTATTAACAAGATAATGAAAGGAGTTTATGATGGAACCAACCGTACAATTGCGAAGAAAAAATATGATAAACATACTATCACAGGCAGAAGAATTTATTATAATTGGTTTGACAGGGAGAAATGGAGCGGGTTGTACCGAAGCTTCTAAAATTTTCAATTGCACTTATAAAGAACTTGAACTTCCTGTAATAAACCCTGGAACAAAAGGTTTTTCTGACAACAAGGAAAGGGAGCGTCGTATATTTCAAAGGTACTCAAGTACGCATTGGTTGAAATTCGATGTTATAAAAAGCAAATCCATTATATCGACTTTTTTATTGAAGAATTTTGATTTGTTTATTGAAGAAGTAAATAAAAATATTGAAAAAAAAGAGAAGAAAATCACAAAAGAAAATCTATATAAGGAATGGATATCCAACTCTAATTATAAATTATCATCTATCTTTACATTATGTGGAGAAAACTTTAGTCCTAACTTGACAAAAATATTTGAAGACATAGACATATCTGACGTTGACAAAGAAGTCTATAAAAAAATAGGTGAAAATCTCTCAGGCAAGAAAAATGATACTAAAATTTTATTGGAATATTGTGTAGAAGCATGCAACAAACTTGGAAAGTATTATAAGAACATAAATAAAGAGGATTTCTCCAAAAAACCAGCACAATACATATCAAATGTTGATTTCTTACTCACTAATCTGGCAAAACTAGCAAAAGAGATATTTTTAAGCGAAAATGACAGCAATACCATATGGGGTAAGTTAGTGGAAATGAATGACTCTCTTGAACAAATACCATTAGAGAATAAAAAGGAAGAAACATTTGAAGAAAAAACTACCCGCTTTTATAGATTTATATTTGTTAATTATTTAATGCCTGAACTTGGCGACTTAATATATAAACGACTTATTGATGCAAATATATCATATACAAAACTATTTCAAAAGTTTGGAAATAGCATTAGATGCTATGGTGAAATTAGGTTTGAGACCTTTGATGAGGAATCATTACTCAAAAATGACCATACTATCTTTTCTATCCCTCAAAAAATAGTGCAGTTCATAAAATCATTAAGACATCCCTTTAGTGAGTATTGCAGACCAGTAAGAATTGTGATAGATTCTATTAAAAGTGTATTTGAAGCAGCTTATTTGCGTCAAAGATATTCCTCATTTTATTTATTTGCAATTTCTGCTGATGAAAGCATAAGAAAAACCAGATTACTTAATGAAGAAAACAAACGTTTATCTATGAGAGATATACACTTTACTGATTGGAACGAATACTCGTCAGAGGGTTATAAGATATATGCAGAGCAAAAAAACACAAAAAATGATGGTAAAGAAAATAATTTATTAGAAGCAGAATTCTATAATGCAATTAAAGATAAGTCCCAAACATTGCTATATGATCCAGTTAGAGAATTTGCATATAAGAATAAACTTCATCAATTTTATCTTCAGGATGTTGCGGCAAGTATTGAAAATGCAGATGTTTTTATTTCAAACAACGCTGAGCCGAGAGAGGTAAAAAACATGGATTTGCGTTGGGAGATCGTAAGAAATGTATCTTTAATAATGTTCCCAGGCCTGGTGCCACCAACCCCTATTGAAAGGTGTATGCAGATTGCCTTTGCTGCAAAGTGTAATTCAGGTTGTTTATCACGACAAGTTGGAGCTGTAGTAACTGATAAAGATTATAATATACTGTCAATTGGTTGGAATGATGTCCCTTGTGGAGATATATCATGTTCTAGCAAAAACGTTATTGATTTATGCAAACTTGAAGATAAACAGGCGTATACTAATTACGAACTTACAAACTCTGAATTTAGAGATATAATTAATTCTATTAACTATCAAGAACATGATATTCGAAGATTGCTTAGAGGTTTACCTTTTAGGTACTGCTTTAAAGATTTACACAACATCAATAAACCATCTAATCCAATGCGCTCCAGAGCCATGCATGCCGAAGAAAAAGCTTTCTCTGCATGTGGAAACGACTGTAATGGAGGATATCTTTTTACCACTTCAAGTCCTTGTGAAATGTGTTCCAAAAATGCAAAAAATCACAAGATAAGCAAAATATTCTATATTGAGCTTTATCCAGGAATATCAGAGAGTCAATATAGTAGTTCTGGCGATCCAAGCAATATTGCTCAACATGTGTTATTTACCGGCGCCATAGGAAGAGCTTATACACAAATGTATACCCCTATTCTCCCCCAAAAGGACATTTTGGATTTGTTGGGAATTTATGATGAGGTTATTAAATAAACAATCTAATAATTATTAAAAAAGAAGTCGCATCGTTTTTGATGCGACTTCTTGTGCATTCATATATTTTGACTTGCCTACCTTATTCAAAAATAGAACTCAAAGTTCATATAAGATTTAATAACAGTTTAATCTCTTGTCGAATAAAGAAAAATATGGTATTATTAAATAGAAGGTTGGAATTGCATATAAAAATTTATTGTAATTATTAAGTTTTGTATGTATTACACAATAATCTGGTTTAATAGACAACGATGATTTTAACCTAGTATATTTAATTTGACAACATAGAGGAGGCTTGTGAAGAATGAAGGTAGCTATATGCGATGATAATATAAATCACATCAGCATCATTGAAAATTACATTAATAAATTTAAGAAAACTGCTGTAGAGTGCGATGCGTACACAAGCGGCGAGGACTTAGTTTATTCCTACAGGG
>JAZNTQ010000050.1:0-13969 GCA_045591865.1 Clostridia bacterium | reverse complement strand
CAAGCGACCGTCTTTTAGGTTTCAATATATAATTATTTAATTATCTTGCGACCATTCATATAAGGTACGAGTACATCCGGAATTGTTACACTTCCGTCCTCATTCTGATTATTTTCAAGGATTGCTGCAACAGTTCTTCCTACTGCTACGCCGCTACCATTAAGTGTATGAACAAACTGCGCCTTGCTGCCCTGACCGTCCTTATACTTAATGTTAGCTCTTCTTGCCTGAAAATCTTCAAAGTTACTGCAAGAAGAAATTTCAACGTATCTTCCGTAAGAAGGCATCCAAACCTCGATATCATACTTCTTTGCAGCTGTGAAACCAAGGTCGCCTATACAAATCTGCACCACTCTGTAAGGAAGACCGAGTCCCTGAAGCACGCTTTCTGCGTCTCTTGTGAGCTTCTCAAGCTCTTCGTAGGATTCTTCGGGTTTTGCAAACTTAACAAGCTCTACCTTGTTGAACTGATGCTGACGGATAAGACCTCTTGTGTCTCTGCCTGCGCTTCCTGCTTCTGCGCGGAAGCAAGCAGTATATGCAACGTGCTTTATGGGAAGCTGACTGCCGTCTAAAATCTGTTCTCTGTACATATTTGTTACCGGAACTTCGGCTGTGGGAACAAGGAAATAATCGGTGTTAGCAACCTTGAAAGCATCCTCTTCAAACTTGGGGAGCTGCCCTGTGCCTACCATTGAATTTCTGTGTACCATAAAGGGAGGAAATACCTCTGTATAGCCATTTGTGTCGGTATGAGTATCAAGATAATAGTTGATCACGGCTCTTTCAAGCTTTGCACCGAGGTCCTTATAAACTGTGAAACGCGCGCCTGTAATCTTTGCGGCAGTGTCGGGGTCGAGAATACCCAAATCCTTACCGATATCCCAGTGAGCCTTGGGTTCAAAGCCGAAGTTTTTCGGCTCGCCAAAGCGTCTGATTTCAATATTGTCCTCATCCGTATCGCCATCGGGAACTGAAGAATCGGGAATGTTGGGAATTGTGAGCATCATACGGTTAAGCTCGTCCTCAACCTCTCGGATTTTTGCATCAAGTTCTTTGATTTTCTCGGAGATTTCCTTCATTTCGGCAAACACAGCAGTTGTGTCCTTGCCTTCCTTCTTCATTACGGGGATTTGCTTTGTAACCTCGTTCTGCTTCGCTTTGAGAGCTTCTGCTTCCACGAGGAGTTCTCGTCTCTTGTCATCAACTGCAAGAAGTGCGTCAATGTCAACGTTTTCCTTTCTTCTGCCGAGGGCTTTCTTTACTTTCTCTGTCTCGGTTCTTATAAGTTTAAGATCCAACATATAAAAAACTTCCTTTCAAATATATATAGCTGTTTTAATTCAACAAATCAACAATTCTCGTTAAATCCTTGACGCTGTAGAATTCAATTTCTATTTTACCCTTATGTTTACCCTTGATTTTTACCTTTGTTCCATATTTTTGGGTGAGAGTACGCTCTACATCAGGATACGAGGTTTCCTTTTCACTTTTCTTTTTGGAAATCGGCTTTTCCTTGCCCAAATCCTCTACCTGCCTTACGGTAAGCCCCTCCGCGACTATTCTTTTCGCAGCAAAAACTCTCTTTTCGCCCTCGGGAAGCGCTAAAAGCGCTCTTGCGTGGCCCATAGAAAGCTTGTTTTGAGCAAGCATTTCCTTTATTTCGTCCTCGAGAGAGAGTAAGCGAAGCATATTTGCTACATTACTGCGGCTTTTTCCCACTCTTTCACTCACTTTGTCCTGCGTCATGGAGAACCTTTCCATAAGAGTTTTATAGCCGAGCGCTTCTTCTATGGGATTAAGGTCTTCTCTCTGCAGATTTTCAATCAGCGCAACCTCTGCAATCTGCAGTTCATCATAAGTCCTTACTATAGCAGGAATTTCTGTAAGCCCTGCTAGACGGCTTGCCCGCCATCTGCGCTCACCTGCGATGATTGTATAGTAGCCATTTTCTCCCTCTACCACTATAATCGGCTGAATTACTCCGTGCTCCGCAATAGAATTGGCAAGCGCCTGAAGCTGTTCGCGGTCAAAATTCTTTCTTGGCTGGTCTTTCCTTGGCTCTGCAAGGCTGACCTTTATCATTTTCACGCCATCCTGCTTTACTTCCGTATCAGGTTCGGGAGTAACAGTTTGTGCAAAAAGGGCATCAAGCCCTTGTCCCAAGCCTCTTTTCATATTATTCCTCCTCGGATGAGTTTTCCTGCGTCTCAAGAAGCTCTGCGGCAAGCTCCATATAAGCCTCTGCGCCCTTTGATGCTTCATCATAATATATAACGGGCTTTCCAAAGCCGGGAGCTTCGGAAACGCGTACATTTCGGGGAATTATAGTTTTATATACTTTTTCGGGGAAGAAGCGCTTTACCTCGTCAACCACCTGAACTGCAAGGTTTGTCCGCGCGTCGTACATAGTCATTACGATGCCTTCTATGTAAAGTTCGGGGTTAAGCGCCTTTTTTATCTTTTTGATGGTTTCTACAAGCTGACTTACGCCCTCAAGCGCATAAAACTCGCACTGGATAGGGATTAACACGCTGTCTGCCGCGGTAAGTGTATTTATAGTTATAAGTCCGAGCGAGGGGGGAGAATCGATAAAAACAAAATCAAACTGCTCTTTTACGGATGAAAGACTTTCTTTCAGCCTGTTTTCGCGCCCCATAACGCTTATAAGCTCAATTTCTGCACCCGAAAGGTTGAGATTCGACGGGCAGACGAAGAGGTTTTCATATTCCGTCTCAACAATCACATTTTCCGCCTTTTCCTCATTTACGAGGCAATCATAGACGGTTTTTTCACATCTTCGCTTATCTATTCCAAGCCCGCTTGTGGAATTGCCCTGGGGGTCAATATCTACAAGAAGAACTTTCTTTCCCTTTTTCGCAAGGCACGCCGCCAGATTGAGCGTCGTTGTGGTTGTTCCCACGCCGCCTTTTTGATTTGAAACTGCTATTATTTTTCCCATTTCGGCGTCCTCCCTGCCCATAATTTTCAACTTATTTGTATTATAGCACAAAAATGTTTCACGTGAAACATTTTTTTCAAAAAAAGAGCGTTTTTTTGAAAAAACGCTCTTTTTAGCAGTTATTTATGTATTTTTACGATAAATTCAATGGTTTTTTCATTTTCCGCCTTTTCCATCCGTGCGTCTGCACCGCTGGATTTTAAGATTTCCACCGTTTGTTTCATTGTGTTTTCAAAAAGCGGTATTTTTGCGTCGGTGTTTCTTTTTCTCTTTTTATCATTCTTCGAAAAAGCCATTTCTCGGAGCGTGTTTTTTACGAGCATTGCGGTTTGGGATTTGTTCAGGCCTTCTTCCGCTATTTTTTCAATAATTTCTCCTTGCTTTTCTTCATTATGGAGTTTTAGAAGTTCTCTGGTGTTTTCCTCACAAAGTCCTTTTGCCTCTATTTTATAGCGGATGGGTGCAGAAATTGATAAAAGCCTCACTTTCTCATTGATTCTCCCCGTTTCAAGGGAGATTTTCTTCGATAGAGCATCTTTTTTAATTTTGTGATAGCTCATCAGATTAAAATACCCTTCCGCTTCCTCAAAAGAACTCAAGTCCTCGCGGTGGAGGTTTTCTATAAGGCTTAACTGTGCGCATTCGCGGTCTCCTGCGCGCACAACTATTGACGGAACACTTTTAAGCCCTGCAAGCTGCGCCGCTCTGACACGTCTTTCCCCGAAAACAATCTCGTATCCTAATGACGTGCTTCTTACTACTATCGGAGAAAGAATTCCAACCTCTTTTATAGAGCGAGCCAGATTTTTAAGCTCTTTTGCATTGAAATTCCGCCTTATCTGATACGGATTGGGCTTTATTTCTTCTATTTTAAGCATTTTTATCTTCTGCGCTGCACAAATCATAAAAAACATCCTTCATATAATTCTTTATTATAATTTTAGCATATTTTCAGACATTCTTAAATGATAAGTTTTCGCCTTATTATCGTGGTTTTCGGCAAAAAAAGAAACCCGTATATAAAATACGGGTTTCTCTGCATTTTTTATTAAACTATGGGTGTTTTAGAAGGTGTTCCGGCTTTTCGGGGGTATTTTGAGGGTGTTGAAATAACTTTTCTTATTATTATAAGAGAATGATTGATTCCCGACGGAAGCACAACCTCTTTTACGCTTTCTACCTCTCCGCCCATCTCTCTTATGGCTTTTTTTGCACCTTCAAGCTCTTCTCTGGGAGCATTTCCTTTCATGGCTACGAAATATCCGCCCACCTTCACAAAAGGAAGCGCATATTCGGAAAGAACAGCCAGGTCTGCTACTGCGCGAGCTGTCGCAATATCGAATTTTTCTCTTAAATCTTTGTTTTTTCCGCCCTCTTCGGCTCTCATATGAATTGCTTTTGCATCCTTAAGCCCGATTTCTTTTACAACATCATTTAAGAAATTGATTCTTTTATTAAGGGAGTCAAGCATTGTGAGGCAAATATCCTCGCGCACGATTTTAACAGGGATTGACGGAAATCCTGCTCCTGCACCTATATCTATAAGAGAGCATCCTTCCCGGAGCTTTTCACTTAAAAGGAGGGTGATTGAATCAAGGAAATGCTTTTCTCTTATTTCATCAGGCTCTGTTATCGCTGTAAGGTTCATAAATTCATTGTATCGGAGCATCATCTGCGCATATTTTTCAAGATTTTCGTTAGCCTTTTCGCTTACCTCTATTTTGAATTTTGCTGCTTCTTTGATTAAATCCATGATTTGCACCTCTTTTTAAGAATTCTGGGCGAGATAGATTAAAAGAACGCCGATGTCTGCGGGGCTTACACCGCTTATTCTGCTTGCACGGCCTATGTTTTCAGGTCTCATTTTTTCAAGCTTTTGTCTTGCTTCTGTGCGGAGTCCATACACTTTTGCGTAATCTATATCCTCCGGAATGAGTTTTTTCTCATTTTTGGTAAATTTTTCCACCTGCTCAAACTGTCTTTTTATATATCCCTCGTATTTTACAGCAATTTCTGCCTGCTGCCAATGGGTTTTTGGAAGATTTGGACGCTCTTTATCAAAAGGGGCAAGAGCTTCATAAGAAAGCTCGGGTCTTCTTATGAGTTCTGCAAGTTTTATACCTGTGGAGAGCGTCTGGCTTCCAACTTCTTCCAGAAACTCATTAATTTCCTTGCTTGGGGGTATATTGACACTGTTTATTCTCTCAATTTCCTGCTCTATATTAGCCTTTTTCTCAAGGAAATCCTTGTATCTTTCCTCTGAAATAAGTCCTATTTCATAGCCTGTGGGCGTAAGACGCAAATCTGCGTTATCCTGACGGAGCAAAAGACGGTATTCTGCACGGGAAGTGAGCATTCTGTAGGGCTCATTCGTTCCTTTGGTTACCAAATCATCAATCAAAACGCCGATGTATGCCTCACTTCTGTCGAAAACGATGGGAGAGAGGCCTTTTAATTTTCTTGCTGCGTTAATTCCAGCCATAAGCCCCTGCGCCGCTGCTTCCTCATATCCGCTTGTTCCATTGAACTGTCCTGCGCCGTAGAGTCCCTCTATTTCTCGCATCTCGAGGGACGGGCGGAGCTGGAGAGGATTGCAGCAATCGTACTCTATCGCATACGCGCTTCGCATAATTTCTACATTTTCAAGACCTTCCATGCTCTGAAGCATTGAAAGCTGAACATCCTCGGGAAGAGAAGTGCTCATTCCCTGAAGATACATTTCCTCGGTATCAAGTCCCATTGGCTCGATAAACACCTGATGGCGCTCTCGGTCGGCAAATCTTACTACTTTATCCTCGATTGACGGGCAATAACGGGGTCCAACGCCGTCAATAAGACCGTTGAAAAGAGGACTGCGGTGCAGATTTTCGCGTATTATATCGTGAGTTTTCGTATTTGTGTAGGTAAGGTAGCAACAAACCTTGTTTTCTTCCTTTCCCGTGGTCTCAAATGAAAAGGGAACTATTTCACTGTCTCCCTCCTGCTTTTCAAGACGCGAAAAATCGACGCTTCTTGCGTGAACTCTTGTGGGTGTTCCCGTCTTAAAGCGCATCATTTCAACGCCAAGCTTCTGCAGGCTCGCGGAAAGTCCGCTTGAGGGAAAAAGTCCGTCAGGACCGCCACTGTACGAGCACTCGCCAATAATTATTTTGCCCTCCATATACGTTCCCGTAGAGATAATTACGCTTTTTGCATAAAATTTTGTTCCCGTATGTATTGTGAGGACAAAACCTTCGTCTGTTTTTTCAATTTCCTTGACTTCAGCTTGTCTTATATAGAGATTTTCCTGCTTTTCAAGGCGCTTTTTCATTTCCATCTGGTAGGCGCGTCTGTCTGCCTGCGCACGCAGAGAATGAACTGCAGGACCTTTTCTTAAATTAAGCATTCTTGTCTGCAGCTTTGTTTTGTCGGCAACTTTTCCCATTTCTCCGCCAAGTGCATCAATTTCCCGCACAAGATGTCCTTTCGCAGTACCGCCGATGCTCGGATTACAGGGCATATTGGCAATGGAATCAAGATTTATTGTGAGAATTATTGTTTTCATACCGAGTCTTGCAGATGCAAGAGCTGCTTCGCACCCTGCATGACCTGCACCGATGACTGCTATGTCGAAATTGTCTGTCATTTTTACACCTTCTTTTGTTTTTAGTGATAACGTTTTAAGGCATAGGAAAAATGGTTCAGAACGGTTAAACGGAAGTCCGAAGGACGTCCCGAAGGCGTACAAAGGTACGTCGAGAGGTGACGTTTGACCGTAGCAAAAAGATATAATTTTGAAAATCGCAACAGCGATTTTCTTTCATCTTAATAAATAGCCATTTTTTAATAAGATTTCTCTTTTTTCTCTTTCTTTTTGCGTTCTGGAGCATTTTAACATGCCGACTATTTACCGAGGCAGAACTTCTCAAAAATTCTGTCTACAGTTTCCTGATTTACGCTTATTCCCTCGGCTTCTCCTAAATATTCTACCGCTGCGCTTATATCTATCGCGGCTAAATCGCTGAAAAATCCGTCTTTTATAGTTTCTTTTGCTTTCGCGATGCTTTCGCCAGCTCTTACAACCGCTTCAAACTGCCTCTCATTTGCTATAAAAGCCGTGCTTTCGGTGTTTCCTATTATATCAGAAACTGCTTTTTTCACTTTTTCGATGCCTTTTTCTTCTTTTGCACTTATTTCTATATAGCCTTTTCTTTCATTTTGACTCAAATCACACTTATTTGCAACTAAAATGTGTTCTTTTTCCGAAATTTTTTCGAGAATTTCCTTTTCCTCTGCAGTAAGGTCGCGTCCGCACTCGGTCACAAAGATGCAGATGTCGGCATTTTCCATATAGTCATAGCTCATTTTAACGCCTATTGCTTCAACCTTGTCGTTACTCTCGCGAATACCTGCAGTATCACCGAATTTTACAGGGATTCCGTCTATATCGGCGTATTCTTCAACAACGTCTCTGGTTGTTCCTGCAATTTCCGTTACAATTGCTTTCTTTTTCTCAACAAGAGCATTGAGAAGCGAGCTTTTTCCAGTATTCGGGATGCCGCAGATAGCACAATTTATGCCCTGATTAAGAGCTTCTCCACGTCTGGCGCTCTTTTTGAGGGCTAAAAGCTCTTTTTCTGCATCTTCGAGGATTTTTATAAGTTCTCCTCCTGCAAAGGTATCAATATCTTCCTCGGGAAAATCGCTTGAAACCTGAATTGCGGCAAGAAGGTCGAGCAATTCCCCGCGTATTTTTATAATAGGCTTTGTGATTGCTCCATTAAGACGATTTACTGCAGCATAAAGCGCCTCGTCCGTCTTTGATTCTATGATATCGTGCACCGCTTCCGCTTGTGTAAGACTCATTTTCCCATTCAAAAAGGCTCTTTTTGTAAATTCTCCCTTTGCAGCAAGAAAGGCTCCGTTTTCCACAAGTGCATCTATTATTCTTTCAACGCTTATATTTGAGCCGTGGCAACTTATTTCACACACATTTTCACCCGTAAAAGAGTTGGGCGCACGGAAAACACTTACTAAAACCTCGTCTATTTCGCGCTCTTTGCCATATGCTTTTCCGTAGACGATGGTATATCCGTCTGCCTCGGTTATCTTTTTATTTGATTTTACGGTTTTTTCCGTGATTTCAATCGCTTTTTCTCCGCTTATGCGGATTACTGCAATACCTCCCTTTCCGCGCGGTGTGGAGAGGGCGCAAACGGTAGTGTTTTCTCTCATAATATCACCTCAAAAAAATAAGAGGCAAAAGTATTCTTCTCATAAGATAATTTCTTATAAGAAAGATCTTTCACCTCTTTCTTGTTTGTATAAAAATGGGGTTGTTAAGGGGTTTCCCCTTAAGTCAAATCTGTTAAAATCGGGGGCGTGTACCTCGATTTTAACACCTATAAAGGGCTGACGCGGTGAGCGTCGCGCGAGCGAAAGCCCTTCTCTCGCAACGAATGCTTTTACGAAGTAAAACTTTTGTTGCGAAACCTATTATACTCCTTCAAGTTCGTTTTCTTTGCGGTTGTATCTGTATTTTGATACGTAATCTTCGCCATATTCCTTTTTCTTTGTTGTAATTACAACAGAGCGGTTGGGATCTTTGCCTGTGGAATATGTGGTTACATTTCTGTATTCCTGGAGAGCAGAGTGGATAATTCTTCTCTCATTGGGATTCATAGGCTCAAGAGTGATGCTCTTTCTGCTTCTTGCCACAACGCCTGCCATTCTCTTTGCAAGCTTAATAAGAGTCTCCTCTCTTTTTCCTCTGTAATTTTCTGTGTCTACAGTAACGCGGATGTAATCTTCTTCACCCTTGTTTACAACGAGAGATGTAAGATACTGAAGAGCATCGAGAGTGTCTCCGCGTCTTCCGATTACTTTACCCACTTCTTCGCTGTCGCCAACGATTTCAATTTTTACTGTTTCATCCTCAAAAGAGCCTTTAAGAGCCACGTCAATACCAAAGTTCTTCATAATGCTTTCAACATATTTTTCGGCTTTCTGAAGGGGAGACTGCTCCATTTTCACTCTTACCTTCGCTTCTTCAGCGCCGAGGCCTAAAATACCTCTTTTCCCTTCGCTTAAAACCTCTATTTCTACGTTTTCCTTCGTAGTACCGAGCTCCTGAAGGGCTGCTTCTACGGCTTCATCAATTGTTTTGCCGCTTTTTTCAACTATTATCATTTTCTTTTTCCCTCAATTTCTTCTTTTACTCTCTTATTTATTATCTTGTTAATAACTGTCTGCTGCAAAATCTGGAATGCAGTGGATACAAACCAGTAAAGTGACATACCTGCAGGCATTGTGTAAGTAAAAATCGCTGTCATTATAGGCATAATTGTAAGCATTGAATTTGCCATATTGGGAGGAGGTACTTCACCGTTTCTGCTGGGTGCAGGCTGAGGAGTCTGAAGCTTTGTGATATAGCCTGAAACAACAGTTGCAATAACTGCAAGCGCAGGGAACACCCACATCATTAAATCTGCTTCATTACCTTTAAGTATTCTTGTAAGGTCAATTCCGTAAAAATCGAAGTTAATAGGTGTTTTTCCAAGCTCTATAATCTGCTCCGCAACACCTTTCATTCCGCAAAGAGTTACCTGATAGGTTGAAGCCTTTGCACCTACTGCCTCACTTATTACGCTTATCTGCTCTTTTGAAAGCTGGAGAATATACTCCAAAGGATTATATATAACTCCGATGAATCCAAAAAGAATAAGCATCTGCACTATAAGGGGAAGACATCCGCCTAAAGGATTTATATTGTGCTTCTGATAAAGCTTTTGAAGCTCAATGCTCTGCTTGTTTTTATCGTTTTTATATTTTTCCTGAATTTTCATCATTTCAGGCTGAATAAGCTGGGTTTTTGCAACACTTTTCTGGCTCATTACAGTAAGCGGAATTGTGATGAGTCTTATAAGTATTGTTACGATAATAAGTGTAAGTCCGTAATTCTGAATAAGGTTATAAATGGGCCTTATAATGAACGCCAACGGATCTGCTAAAACGTACATTTTTTACTTTTTCTCCTTTTTTACGAAGTAAGAAAACTTTTCAGGCACAGGGTCATATCCGCCCTTACAAAAGGGATGACACCTTAAAATTCTTTTTATAGACAAATAAAGCCCCTTTAGTGCACCAAACCTTTCAATCGCCTCCAGGGCGTAGTTTGAACAGGTCGGCGTAAAGCGGCAACAAGGTTTTTTGAGCGGAGATATATATTTTCTGTAAAATCTTAATAAAAAGATAAATATTTTCTTAAACAAGCTTGTCTTCCTTAAGAATTCCGCTCTCCAAAAGAGCGCTTCTTAAATCCTTTCCAATCTCATTAAAAGACGCCCGGCTGCTTTGTGACCGAGCTACTATCACCATATCAAATCCGTTTTCCAAACCCTGCAGATTTCTGTAGTTTTCTTTTAAAAGCCTTCTTACTCTATTTCTTACTACGGCGCATCCTATTTTGGATGAAACCGTAATTCCAAGTCTTGTGTTACCTTTTTTGTTTTTTCTGTAGTAGAGAACAAGTCTCTTTTTAACTACAGATTTTCCTCTGTAATAAAGTCTCTTAAAATCACTGTTTTCATTGATTGAAATAATTTTCATCTTCACACACAGTGTGTGTGCTTTCTGATAAATAGATTATGCAGAAAGCACACGTCTGCCTCTCTGACGACGTCTTCTGAGAACCTTTCTTCCGTTAGCGGTACTCATTCTCTTTCTGAAGCCATGGTCTTTCTTTCTCTTTCTTACATTGGGCTGATATGTTCTGAGCATCTGGTGCACCTCCTTAAATATAAAAGCCTTAAATAGGCTATTTTCACAACAATGCTATCATAGTATATAAAAAGTTGTCTTCTTTGTCAATCATTTTTTTAAAAAATTAAAATTTTCGAGTTTTTTATGTTGAAATTTTACTTCCTATTTGTTATAATAAAGTGAATAGTTATTTATAAGTATATATTATTTTATTTTATTTATTTTTTTAATATATATGGCGGTTATTAACAGGCTATTTTTATCACTTTATTTTTTCCACAGGCAAAAGGCTCTCTGTATTCTTTTTAAGGGCACTTTTAAGCAGTTTTAATTAACAGCCCCTGTTTATAACTTTTCTTATTTTTTTACAAAGGAATGTTTTATATGTCTGATTTAATCAAAATATGGACACAGTGCCTTATTCTTCTTGAAGAAGAGGTTTCTCCCGTCGGATTTAACACGTGGATAAAAGACATTAAGCCTGTTAAAAACGATGGCTCTTTATTCTCTTTTTCAGTAAAAACTGAAATTATAAAAAATATGGTTGAAATCCGCTATTATGACCTTATAAAAAATACTCTTTCTGAAGTAACGGGTAAAAACTATGAGGTTGAATTTTTAATAGGTGAGGAAGAGATTAAAAAGCCTTCTGTTCCTTCTTCTGTTTATGATAAGTACACCTTCGAAAACTTTGTTGTAGGTAATTCTAACCGTTTTGCACAGAGTGCTTCTATGGCTGTTGCACAGGCTCCTGCATATGCTTATAACCCTCTTTTCCTTCATGGAGGAGTAGGTCTTGGTAAGACGCATCTTATGCACGCTATCGGCAATTATATAAAAAAAGAAAATCCGTTTGCACAAATTGTATTTCTTACTGCAGAGCAGTTTACAACAGAGCTTATAAATTCAATCAAGGATAATAAAAATCAGGAATTTCGCGATAAGTACAGAAATATTGATGTTCTTTTAGTTGACGATATTCAATTTATTGCAGGTAAAACTACTACTGAAGAGGAATTTTTCCACACATTCAATGCTCTTCACGAAGCAAATAAGCAGATCGTTTTAACCAGCGACCGTCCTCCGAGTGAAATAAAGACTCTTCAGGAAAGACTCAGAAGCCGTTTCGGATGGGGACTTGTGTGTGATATTCAGCCTCCCGATTACGAAACAAGAATGGCTATTCTTCGTAAAAAGGCACAGGATGAGGGCGTAATTATAAGCGACGAAATAATAGAGCTTATCGCCGAGAGGGTAAAATCAAATATCCGTGAGCTTGAGGGTGTGTTTAACCGCGTTATTGCATACCGCTCTCTTATTAATAAAGAGCTTTCTCTTGATGTAGTTATGGATGCCCTTAAGGATTACGGAGAAATGGCAGAGAAAAAGATTACTCCCGAATACATAATTGAAAAATGTGCTTCTTTCTACTCTGTTAAAAAAGAAGATATTTATTCTGACAAGAGAACTAAAGATATAGCTCTTGCAAGACAGGTTGTAATGTATATCATTAAGGAATTAACCGATTTTTCTTTTCCGAAGATTGGTTCAATTTTAGGAAAAGACCATGCTACCGTTCTTTATTCAGTTAAAAAGATTACAAAGGATATGGAAAAGGACGAGTCTCTTAAATTTAATGTTGAGGGTCTTATAAATGATATAACCCAAACATAAATAATCCAAACTTGCCTCAAACAGTTAAATTTAGGCATTTTTTAAATAGTCTTCCTTGAAAGGCGAAAAATAGAAAGAAAAAAACACAGTTCGGACTATTAATATTTGGGTAAGGAGAGAGTAATTAACAGTTTCCTGTTAATTAACAGCTTCCCCTAAAATCTGACAAAACTTTTCATTTTTTTATAAAAAAGTTATTATGCCCTGCTTCCCTTTTGGTATAAGGGGTGTGAGAGTTATTAACAGTTTTAACCTTACTACTATTACTTTATAAATATATATATTTATATTATATAGGATTTTCATTTTTTGAAAGGATGTTTTTATATGAAATTTTTCTGCGATACAAAATTATTTTCAGAGGCGATAGGTATTGTTTCAAAGGCAGTTGCCGTAAAGTCACCGATTCCTCATCTTGAAGGAATACTTCTTACTGCAAAGGGTGGCACTCTTACACTTCTCGCCAACAACCTTGAAATTTCAATCAAAACTTCTATCAGTGCAAATGTAAGCGAAGAAGGAAGCATCGTTCTTAATTCAAAGATGCTCAGTGATATCGTGAGAAAGCTTCCCGAGGATGTGTGTGAGGTTACTTCAAACGAAAAGTACAATGTTTCAATAGTTTGTAAGAATGCTGATTATAAAATAGTTGGTCTTAATTCAGATGAATTTCCCCAGCCTCCTATGATAGCAGGTAAAAGTACTCTCACTCTTACAAGTGAAAAGCTTCGTGAAATAATTGGAAAAACTCTTTTTGCAGTTTCTCTTGATAATGCAAGAAAAATTCTCACAGGTTCTCTTTATGAGATAGAAAATAATGTTTTAACAGTTGTTGCAGTAGACGGTTATCGTCTCGCTCTTACAAAAATGGAGCTTGAAGGAGACCACGCTGATGCTAAATTCATAATTCCAGGTAAAACACAGAGCGAAATTTCAAAAATTATAAGCGGAAGTCGCGATGAAGATATAAATATCACATTCGGTGAAAATTATGCTCTTATTGAAGGTGAGGGAATTACTGTTACATCACGTCTTATTGAGGGTGAATTCTTCTCATATAAAAACACAATTCCTTCAGAATCAAAATATATAGTAAAAACAAATTGTACATCTTTTAAGAAATCTATCGAGCGCGTAGAGCCTATTATAGATGAAGTAAGCAAAAACTGCGTAAGATTTAAGTTTGAGGAAGGAAAAATAGCTATAAGCTGTGAAACAGTGCTTGGAAAGGTTAATGACATTGTAGAATGTGATTACTACGGAGAAGGAATAGAAATAGGATTTAACTACAGATATCTTCACGATGCAGTATCAAGATGCGAGGGTGAGGAAATTGCGCTTAAAATGAATTCTCCCTTTAATCCTCTCATTATAAATTCAACAGATGATGATAAGTGCCTCTTTATGGTGCTTCCCGTGAGGATATAAGTTATGAAAATAGAAATTAATACTGAATTTATAAAGCTTGACAGTGCATTAAAATATGCAGGAATTGCCGAAAACGGAGCTCATGCAAAGGAGCTTATTTTAGACGGTGAAGTAATGGTAAACGGAGAAATAGAGCTTCGCCGAGGAAAAAAGCTTTATAAAGGA
>JAZNTQ010000049.1:0-7064 GCA_045591865.1 Clostridia bacterium | reverse complement strand
CGAAAGGAGTGGCAAATATGAATATACTTGCAGTAGAGTCTTCATGCGATGAAACTGCAGTTGCGATTGTGATGGACGGTCGCAGAGTGCTTACAGATCGAATTGCATCTCAGGTGGAGCTTCACCGTGTATATGGCGGTGTTGTGCCTGAAATTGCTTCCCGTAAGCATATTGAGGCAATTTATGCCCTGGCAGATCAGGCTTTGACTGATGCAAATTTGACAAGAGACCAGATTGATGCCGTAGCAGTTACCTATGCGCCGGGGCTTATCGGTGCGGTATTGGTGGGCGTTAATTTTGCAAAGGCGGCGGCAATGGCTATGAATAAACCGCTGATTCCTGTACACCATATCCGGGGGCATATTGCGGCAAACTATATTGCATACCCAAAGCTTGAACCTCCATTTGTAAGCCTCGTTGCGTCAGGAGGACACAGTCACATCCTTCATATCAAGGATTACCGTGATTTTGAGGTCATTGGTGCAACTACAGACGATGCCGCAGGCGAAGCCTTTGATAAGGCGGCACGCGTTCTGGGACTTGGTTACCCTGGCGGTCCTAAACTCAATAAACTTGCCGAGGAGGGAAATCCCGAAGCAATTCGTTTTCCGCGTCCTCATAACGGCTACGATTTCAGCTTCAGCGGACTTAAGACAGCAGTAATCAACTATGTGCATACCACAGAGCAAAAAGGCGAGGAGATAAATAAAGCCGATGTTGCCGCATCCTTTCAGCAGGCAGTATGCGATGTGCTTGTAAATAATACCGTGGCAGCGGCAAAAGAGCTTGGAGTAGATAAAATTGCCATTGCAGGCGGGGTTGCTGCAAATACTCTTTTACGCAAGCAGATGGAGGAAGAGGGGAAGAAAAACTCTCTTGAATTTTACTGTCCTCCATTTGAACTTTGCACAGATAATGCCGCAATGATTTCCTGTGCAGGATACTTTAATTATGAAGCAGGCATCCGCGGTGGACTTGACCTTAATGCGATTCCACAGCTCAGTATTGGAGACGTACTATGAGTAAAATAGATGTTTTAAGAGAACATATGAAAAAGCATAACATATCCGCAGTAGTTATACCCACTGCGGATATGCATTTAAGTGAATATATTTCAGACCATTATAAATTAAGAGAGTATTTAAGCGGTTTTACTGGCTCGGCAGGAACACTCGTCGTGACTATGGAAAAAGCAGGTTTATGGACCGACGGAAGATACTACATTCAGGCGGAAAAAGAGCTTTCAGGAGGCGGAATCACTCTTTACAGAGCTTCTGAAAAGGATTGCATAAAGCACTATGAGTTCCTTAAGGAAGAACTTTCATCAAAGGACACAGTAGGGCTGGACGGCAGACTTTTCTCTAAAAAATATCTCGATGAATTTATCGGTAGAATGGGAGAAATCTCTGTGAAACCTGATTACGACGCGGCAGAAATATGGAAAGAGAGACCTATGGAGCCGTGCGAAAAGACTTTTGTCCTTGAAGACAAATATGCAGGCGAGGGCGTAGAGAGTAAAATAATACGAGTGCAGAGAAAAATGGCAGAGGGCAGCTTTACACACTACATCTGCGCTATGCCGGAATGTATTATGTGGCTTTTGAATATTCGCGGAAACGATATTAAAAATACCCCCGTTGCACTTTCTTATCTCGTTATGACTAAAAATAGCACGATGCTTTATATAGATGCAAAAAAGCTTACAAGAGGGGTAACAGACCACCTTAAAAAGAATAATATACAAGTGGCGGATTATGAAAGCGTTTACGACGATATTGAAAAAATAGGGGATAATAGCTTTGCGGCGGCAGACTTTTCTCTTACAAACTACACTCTCATAGAAAAAATCTCCTGTGCCAAGAAGAATGTAAATGACTTCATATATTACCTCAAAACAGTTAAGAATGATACCGAAATAGAAAACATAAAAAATGCATATATTAAGGAAAATGTGGCTCTTACAAAAGCATTTTACGAAATATATCAAAGCGAAAGCCTTGATGAGTGCGATGTAGTGGAAATTATTGAAAATCACCGCAGAAAAAGTGATACTTATATAGAACCGTCCTTTGATACTATCGCCGCGTTTGGAGAAAATGCCGCAATGATGCACTATTCTCCCGAAAAGAAAGTGTGTGCAAAAATAGGGGAGAACGCTCTTTTACTGATTGATACGGGAGCGCAGTATTTTGAGGGCACAACCGATACCACGAGAACACTCGCTTTAGGCGATGTGTCAGATGAGGAAAAAGAAATGCTCACTCTTGTCCTCAAGGGAAATATTAGTCTTTCAACCGCGGTTTTCCCCGAGGGAACAACCTTCAATAATATAGACGCTTTTGCGCGTAATCCCATCTGGAAAAAGGGGATTGATTACCGTTGCGGCACGGGGCATGGAGTGGGTTATCTTCTGGGAGTACACGAGGGGCCAGCTAGGATTTCGCCTGTGTGCGCAGAAAAAATAAAAGTTAATATGACAGTTACAAATGAGCCTGGTGTATATATGGAAGGCAGATACGGTATCAGAATAGAGAATCATATGTGCGTAAAGGAGCATAGCGAGGGCGAATACGGAAAATTTTTGTGCTTCGAGGTGCTCAACTACTGCCCCATAGGGACAGGGACTATAAAAAAAGAACTGCTTTCAAATGAAGAAATAGGGTGGCTCAATTCCTATAACGAAAAGACTAGAGAGCTTATAGAAAAACATCTTACAAGGGAGGAAATACAATGGTTGAGAGCTTATACAAAAGCAATATAGATACTGATTTTGGAAAGAAGCTTGAATTTTTAGTTCTTCTTGATAAAATGAAGGGTATTTACAGGCAGACTCTCCTTACCGACAAATCAAGGCGTGAAACAGATGCCGAGCATTCCTGGCACATAGCTATGATGGCGATGCTTTTTGCTGATCTTGCACCCAAGGGAGTAGACCGCGACAGAAGCATCAGAATGTGCCTTGTGCACGATTTGGTGGAAATATATGCGGGGGATACCTTCTGCTTTGACCAGAAGGCAGGAGAGGACAAGGAAGAGCGCGAGCTGAAAGCAGCTGACAAGCTATTTTCTATTCTTCCCGAAAAAGACGCAAAGGAATTAAGAGAGCTTTGGCTTGAATTTGAGGCACAATCTACTCCCGACGCAATGTTTGCGGCGTCTCTTGACCGTCTTCAGCCGCTTGTTAATAATATTTTTACCGATGGCCACACCTGGCGCAAGGGCAAGGTTAACCGTGCGCAGGTAGAGAAGAGAGCTTCAGTAATTGAGCACGGATTTCCTGCAGCATGGCAGGCAGTTTGCGACGTGATAGACGCGGCCGAGCAGAAAGGATACTTTCAAAACAGTTGAAAATTCTTGCGTACGCAAAAAAAGTATTGCAAAACCAGATAAAATAGTGTAAAATATTTGGAAATAAATATGGTGGTGATAAAATGAATATTTCTAAAAAATTTCAATCAATTTCTCCTTCCTCAACCCTTGCAATTACAGCAAAGGTTAATGAAATGAAGGCAAATGGTATCGACGTAGCAGGCTTTGGTGCAGGCGAACCCGATTTTGATACTCCCGAGCATATCAGGGAGGCGGCTATAAAGGCAATCAACGAGGGATTCACTCGTTACACTGCTGCTTCAGGAACAAAAGAGCTTAAGGAAGCAGTTGTAGAAAAATTCAAGCGTGAGAATAATCTTTCCTACGGGATTGAAAATATCGTTATTTCAAATGGTGCAAAGCACTCTCTTATGAATGTTATGGGAGCAATCCTTAACCCCGGAGATGAAGTAATCATCCCGACTCCCTGTTGGGTAAGTTACCCCGAAATGGTTAAGCTTAATGATGGCGTTCCCGTTCTTCTCAAGGCTACAGAGGAGGAAAATTTCCTTGTAACTGCTGAAAAAATCGCTTCTGTGATGACAGATAAGACACGTGCAGTTATAATCAATACCCCCTCAAACCCCACAGGTATGGTTTATCCTGAAGAGGAGCTTCGTAAGATTGCAGAACTTTGCGTAGAAAAGAATATCTACATTATTTCTGACGAAATCTATGAGCATCTTATCTACGACGGCGGAAAGCACGTTTCTATTGCAACATTTGGAGAAAAGATTAAGGACATTACAATTATTGTCAATGGTGTCAGCAAGACTTTTGCTATGACAGGCTGGAGAATTGGTTACACAGCTTCAAATGCGGCTCTTGCAAAGGCTATGTCAAGTGTACAGAGCCACGCTACAAGTAACCCCAACTCCATCGCGCAGAAAGCGGCTGTTGCGGCTCTTAATGGCTCAATGGACACAGTTCTTGAAATGAAGGCTGAATTTGAAAAGCGCAGAACTTATATGGTTAATCGTATCAACGAACTCCCCGGAGTTTCATGCCTTATGCCTCAGGGTGCGTTCTATGTTATGATGAATATCAAGAACCTTATCGGCAAGAGCATCAACGGAAAGACCATTACAGACAGCAATTCATTTGCCACAATCCTTTTGGAAGAAGCTCTTGTTTCACTTATTCCCTGTAAGGACTTTGACAGCGACGAGCATGTTCGCTGGAGCTATGCTACAAGCATGGAAAACATTATAAAAGGTCTTGACAGATTGGAAGAATTTTTAAAGAAATTGCAGTAAATTAAATGCCAGCTTCAGGCTGACATTTTAAGAAGGTGAAAAAATGATTCGTGTAGGTATTTTCGGTTATGGAAATTTGGGCAGGGGCGTTGAAAAAGCAATAAAGCAAAACAGTGACATGACTCTTGCGGCAGTCTTTACACGCCGCTCTCCTGAAAGCGTAAAAATAGAAAGTGAAGGTGTCCCCATTTGTAAGGCGGATGAGGTACTCTCTTTCAAGGATAAGATTGATGTTATGATTCTGTGCGGAGGCAGCGCAACTGACCTTCCTGCGCAAACACCCCTCATTGCAAAGGACTTTAATGTTATAGACAGCTTCGATACACATGCAAAAATCCCCGAGCATTTTGAAAAGGTAGATGCTGCATCAAAAGAGGGTGGCAAGGTTTCAATAATTTCAGTTGGCTGGGATCCGGGAATGTTCTCGCTAAACCGCCTTTATTCCGCGGTTATTCTTCCCGAAGGTAAAGACTATACCTTCTGGGGGAAAGGTGTAAGTCAGGGCCATTCTGACGCAATCAGGCGCATTGAGGGTGTCCTTGATGCCAAGCAATATACAATTCCTGTGCCCGAGGCTCTTGAAAGAGTGCGCAGCGGAGAAAATCCCACTCTTACTACAAGAGAAAAGCACACGCGTGAGTGCTTCGTAGTGGCAGAGGACGGAGCAGACCTTTCCAGAATTGAAAACGAAATTAAAACTATGCCCAACTATTTTGCTGACTATGACACGACAGTTCACTTTATCTCGAAAGAAGAGCTTTTGCGTGACCATAGCAAGATGGGACACGGAGGCTTTGTTATTCGCAGCGGAAAAACGGGAGACGGAAACAGCCATATCATAGAATATAGCTTAAAGCTTGATTCAAACCCCGAGTTTACATCATCTGTACTTATCGCATATGCACGCGCGGCAGTTCGCCTCAATAAAGAGGGAATAAAGGGATGTAAGAGCGTGCTTGATATAGCACCGAGCTACTTAAGTGTGAAAAGTGGAGAAGAATTAAGAAAAGAATTATTGTAATAAAAAGGAACTGCAACGCAGTTCCTTTTTTTGGAGAAGGGATAGAGAAAATTGTTTCAGAATGAACAAACTGACCCCAAGCAAGGTTTCCTTGCTTGGGCTCACCCGAAGCTGTACATAGGTACAGCGAGAGGCGAAGTTTGTTTATAGCAAGAAAAGAGTTAAAAAAGGGAAATCGAAATTTCGATTTCCCTTTTTTATATCTGAAATGTTTTATGCTATTAGAATAATACTTTTTTCTTTTCTTGCGATCTGGACGATTTTAGCATCCCGTTAGTCGAGTTCAGCAATTTCGTGGTAGAGATCTGCATATCTTCCGTTCATTGCAAGAAGCTCGTCGTGTGTACCGCGCTCAATAATTCTTCCGCCCTCAAGTACCATAATAGCATTTGATTTGCGGACGGTGGAAAGTCTGTGGGCAATTACAAATGTTGTCCTGTTTTCCATGAGTGCGTCCATACCTTCCTCAATATGCCTTTCTGTTCTTGTGTCGACAGAGCTTGTAGCCTCGTCGAGAATAAGAATTGGAGCGTGGCTTATTGCGGCACGCGCAATGTTGAGAAGCTGTCTCTGACCTTGTGAAAGGTTGGCACCATCATTTTCAAGAACTGTATCATAACCGTTTTCAAGCTTTGTTATGAAAGAATGTGCTGACGCTACCTTTGCCGCGGCTATAACCTCTTCATCAGTCGCATCAAGCCTTCCGTAGCGGATGTTTTCCATAACTGTTCCCGTGAAAAGATGCGTATCCTGAAGCACCATAGCAATGTTTTTACGGAGAAAGCCTCTGTCAATTTCATCAATCGGAACACCGTCTATTGTGATAGTACCCTCTTTGATATCATAAAAACGTGAGAGAAGATTTGTCACAGTCGTTTTGCCTGCACCCGTAGAGCCGACGAACGCAATTTTCTGACCAGGCTTTGCATATAGCGAGATGTCGTGAAGTACAGTCCTTTCGGGAGTGTAGCCAAAGCTTACATTGTCAAGCACAACGTGACCTGTGATGCTCTCCATAGGAGTGGATTTAATATCCTCTTTTTCGCCTTCTTCGGCAAGTACCTCAAAAACTCTTTCTGCACCTGCAAGGGCAGAGAAGACTGTGTTCATCTGCATGGAAATCTGATTTATCGGCATATTAAAGCTTCTTGTGTAGTTTACCGATATTGTAAGACCGCCGATGTCAAAGCCGCGCGTTACAACGAGTATTGCGCCCACACATGCCGTGATACCATAGGAAACATTGCAAAGCTGATGTGTAACAGGTCCCATAATACCCGAGCAGAACTGCGCCTTAATCTGCGCTTTGCAGAGCTTGTCATTGAGATATTCAAATTCGGTGACCGCAGTTTGCTCGTGATTGAATACCTTTACAACCTTTTGTCCGGAAATGGTCTCCTCGGCAAAACCGTTGAGCG
>JAZNTQ010000048.1:0-12034 GCA_045591865.1 Clostridia bacterium | reverse complement strand
TGAACAAGTCCGTCCTGATGAACGCCGATGTCCACAAAAGCACCAAAGTCAATAACATTTCGCACAGTTCCCTCTAAAATCATACCGACCGTCAGTTCTTCAAGCGACATACAACCGCTGCGTAAAAGAGGCTTTGGAAGCTCGTCGCGCATATCTCTGCCCGGCTTTGCGAGGGTGTCGCAAATATCACGAAGAGTGAACATACCAATATCAAACTTTGCGCAGATTTCCTCTGCAATCTCTTTTGTAACGCGTCCCACGATATCTGGGAAGCTGCTCTTTTTAATTTCATCTTTAGTGTAGCCGCACTTTTCAATAAGCGCTCTCGCCGCATCATAGCTTTCGGGATGAACGGAGGTGTTGTCAAGGAATTCCTTTCCGTCAGGAATTCTCATAAAGCCTGCGCACTGTACAAATGCCTTTTCACCGAGCTTGCTTACCTTAAGAAGCTCTTTTCTTTTTGTGAAAGAGCCGTTATCCTCTCGGTAAGAAACGATATTTTTCGCCACCGCAGAGGAAATACCTGAAATATATGAAAGAAGCGAAGCAGATGCAGTATTAAGGTCGACACCCACGTTATTTACGCAATCTTCCACCACGCCACCGAGCGCACCCGATAGCTTTTTCTGATTGCAGTCGTGCTGATACTGACCAACGCCTATTGAACGCGGGTCAATCTTAACAAGCTCTGCAAGAGGGTCCTGAAGTCTTCTTGCAATTGAAACTGCGCTTCGGAGCGATACGTCGTAATCTGGGAATTCTTTTGCACCAAGCTCACTCGCACTGTATACAGAGGCGCCTGCCTCTGAAACTACCATATATTTAACGTCGCGGTCAAGCTCGCCTATAAGAGAAGCGATAAACTTTTCGCTTTCGCCCGTAGCAGTTCCGTTGCCGATTGAAATAAGGGTAACTTCATTTCTTTCAATCATACCCTTGATTTGAGTTTTTGCTTTTGCTATATCGTGATGCTCAAGCGTAAAATAACCCACGCCCGTTTCAAGCACCTTGCCCGTGGAATCTACAACCGCAAGCTTGCAACCGGTTCTGTACCCAGGGTCAACGCCTAATACAACATGTCCCTTAACGGGAGGCGTCATAAGTAAGTTTTTAAGATTTACACTGAAAAGACCGATAGCGCCATTTTGTGCGCGTTCAGTCAAGTCCGAGCGGATTTCATTTTCGATAGATGGCGCAATAAGACGCTTGTAGCTGTCCTGCGCCGCTTCTTTAACAAGCTCTGAAAGAGCAGTATTGTCCTTTTTGATAAGTTCTTTATAAAGATAATCGGTGATGATATCGCTTTCAACTTCAAGCTTGATGCTTAAAATATCTTCTTTTTCGCCGCGGTCCATAGCAAGAATTCTATGGTCTGCAACACTCTTTACAGGCTCGGAAAATTCGTAATACATCTGGTAAACGCTATTTTCTCCCTTGCCCTGCTTGCTTGTGATTGCGCCATTCATATAGGTGAGACGGCGGATGTTCTTGCGGAAATCTGCGTTGTCGGAAATATCTTCAGCGATAATATCCTGCGCGCCTGCAATAGCTTCCTCGGGAGAGGCTACGCCTTTTTCCTCGCTTACATATTTTGCCGCTTCTTCCATTATGTCGCCTGCAAATTCCTGCTCCATAATAAGAACGGAAAGAGGCTCAAGCCCTTTTTCACGCGCAATGCTCGCGCGGGTCTTTCTTTTCGGGCGGTACGGACGATATATATCCTCAAGCTCGGTGAGTGTCTTTGCTTTTTCCACAGCCGAAGTAATCTCATCCGTGAGCTTTCCCTGTTCGTCAATAAGTCGGACAATTTCCGCCTTGCGCTCTTCTATTGCGCGCAGAGCAGTAAGTCGGTCGGAAATTTTGCGGATAAGCTGGTCATCCATATTTCCCGTAATCTCCTTGCGGTATCGTGCAATAAAGGGGATAGTATTGCCCTCATCAAGAAGATTTACAACATTTTGAGTTTTCTTTTCATCAATATTAAGCTCTGTGCAGAGCTGCTTTAATATATCCATTATACTACCTCACATTGAAAATATTGCACCGACTAAACCTGCGATAAGAATATAGAAAATCGGGTGAAGTTTTATCTTTTTCGTGAATATCAAAAGTGCAACAAAAAGAATTGCTGCCTTGATGTCGATTGCACGGAGAAGATTTCCGCCCTTTGTAAACACACCGCTTTTTATCATCATTACTGCTGCAGAAGCAATCATGCCCGTAACTGCAGGGCGGATGGAGTAAAATGCACGTGCAACAAATCTGTTTTCCTTGAAAGCCTTAAGAAGCCTTGCTACTATAAGAATTATTATAACAGATGGAAGCACCAGCCCCAATGTTGCAAGAAAGCCTCCGAAAAGTGCACCCAATAAGCCCGAATTATTATGCCCAACCGTGAAACCGACATATGTTGCCATATTAACGCCGATAGGACCAGGAGTGGATTCTCCCACCGCAATCATATTGGCAAGAAGCTTTTCGTCAAACCAGCCCATATTTTGCGACATCACTCTTAAAAAGGGGATTGTTGCAAGACCGCCGCCGATAGCAAAGAGGCCTGTTTTGAAAAACTCGATAAATAATCTGATCCAAATCATTTATCTTCGCCTCCTTTCT
This sequence comes from Clostridia bacterium, assembly GCA_045591865.1. Lineage (GTDB taxonomy): Bacteria > Bacillota > Clostridia > UMGS1883 > UMGS1883 > UMGS1883. Next base: position 9,418 of record JAZNTQ010000048.1, on the reverse strand, counting down.
TCATCGTGGCAAAACCAATAAGCGCCACCGCCAACACGATGAAAACGGGAGAAACGGAAGGAAATACAACCGACACTATAAATGATATTATAGCCAGAATTGCACATAGCTTGTCTGCAATTGCTTTTTTTCCCATTGTGAAAACTGCATTTACAACAAGCACCGCAACTGCTACACGTATGCCTGCGAAAATATGTCCCACAATTTTATACTGCATAAAATTCTGAAGCACTGCCGCAATGACACTAATTATTATAAGAGAAGGAAGCACCACGCCGAAAGTCGCCGCAATAGCTCCTAAAACGCCTTTCTGTTTATAACCGATAAAGGTGGCAGTATTTACTGCAATAACTCCGGGTGTGCATTGAGCGACAGCGTAATAATCGAGGACTTCCTCGTCGCTTGCCCATTTTTTGTTTTCCACAACCTCTCTTTGGATAAGAGAAAGCATAGCGTAGCCGCCACCGAAGGTGAATGCGCCTATCCTGAAAAAGGCCGAAAATAATTCCCATAAAATTTTCACAAAGAACACCTCAATTGTTTTCCAGCACCGTATAAAGTGATGCGGCATCATTTTTCAGCGTATGCTCTCGGATATCCTCTATTCTCACCTTTATAAGTCTTTCGCCGAAACGGATTTCCACAATATCACCGCACTTAATCTCGGCACTCGCCTTGCAAACCTTACCGTTAATACTTACTCGTCCTGCGTCGCAAGCCTCGTTTGCAACGGTGCGCCTTTTTATAATTCTTGACACCTTCAAAAATTTATCTATTCTCATTTTTATACCTCGTTAAAAAATGTGTGAAATGCCTTATATGCCATATATACGTCGAGCTTTGAAACAACCTCGAACGGAGCGTGCATAGAAAGCACCGGCACTCCGCAGTCAACTGTTTCCACGCCAAGATTTGCAACATACTGCGCAATAGTACCGCCGCCACCTGCATCAACCTTGCCAAGCTCGGCTACGTGCCAGAGCACCTCGTTTTCATTGAAGAGAGTACGAACTTTGCTCATAAGCTCTGCCGAAGCATCGCTTGAGCCACTCTTTCCGCGTGCACCGGTGTATTTTGAAATAGCTACACCATAGTTTATCATTGCACAGTTGCGCTTTTCGTACGGAGCAGGGAAAATGGGGTCAAATGCGGCATTTACATCTGCGCTTAAGCAGTAACTCTTGTCGAGTGCGCGAAGAAGATTAAGCTCTGTTGCACCCTCGCCTGTCTTATCCATAAGTTCAAGAAGGAGGAGCTTTAGAAAATCGCTCTTTGCACCTGTGTTACCCATACTGCCTACCTCTTCCTTATCTGAAAGCATACATATAGCAGTTTTGTCACAAGCCTCTGTTGTGAGAATGGACATAAGTGCAGGATAAGCACACACTCTGTCGTCGTGCCCGTAAGAGCCGATAAGACTTCTGTCAAGACCGACATCCTTTGCATTTGCGGAGGGCACTATCTGAAGCTCTGCGCTTAAAAAGTCTTCTTCGCAGATGCCATATTTTTCATTAAGAATGGAAAGGATATTTTCCTTAACTGCATTTTTTTCAGCATCTTTTTCAGGGATAGAGCCTATTAAAAGATTAAGCTGTTCACCCTCAATCACTTCGGAAGCAGTCTTTTTCATCTGCTCCATAGCGAGATGCGGAAGAAGGTCTGTGATAACAAAGGTGATATCGTCATTCTCATCACCAATGTGGATGTCAACGCTCTTTCCGTCCCTTGTTATAACAACACCGTGAAGTGCAAGGGGAGTAGCAGTCCACTGATATTTCTTTATACCACCATAGTAGTGAGTCTTAAGGTAGGCAAGCTCGCCGTCTTCAAAAAGAGGATTGGGCTTTAAGTCAAGGCGTGGTGCATCAATATGTGCACCGACTATGTTGACACCGTCTGTAATTTTCTCGCTTCCGATAACTGCAAGGAACACGCTACGCAATTTATTAACTGCATAAACCTTGTCGCCCTCGAGTAGCGTTTCGTAGCTTTCAAGTGGCTTGAAACCACATTCCTCCGCGAGGCGCACAGTCTCTTTCACAGATTCTCGCTCTGTCTTGCATTTTGTAAGAAAGTCCTTGTAGCCTTCGGAAAACTTAAATACTATTTCTTTATCAATATCTTTACTCCAGCCATTTTTAAGTTCATATTTCATATTGAATATCCTCCCTTTAATAATATCTGTATTCGGCAATAATCGTTTCAAGTGCCGCCCAGCCGCCTAAAAGACCGCTCTTTATTTTTCTGTCGCATTCCTGACATAGAGAAATCAGCGTTTCTATATTTTCGAGCTTTAATTTATCCGCCTTGCGCGTGGATTTTTCGGCAACGAAGCCACCGCCCAAACGCGATACTGTTGACGAATAATTCTCTCCGCTTAAAAGATAAAGCTTTGCTTTGTATATCGTTATAAGCTGGCTTGAAAGAAGCGTCAAAAGTGCGACAGGCTCTTCGCGTAATGCACGAAGTGAATACAAAAGATTATAACACGCTTCACGCCTGCCCTCAAAAATCGCATCAATAAGGGCATACACATTTTCTGCCGCAGGCTTTATGATAACTGCATCAATATCCCCGCGAGTGATTTGAGGCTCCTTTGAAAACGCGATTATTTTTTCAAACTCCGTCTTAATGCTGTGCATATTGCGTTCAAGCGAATTTATAAGATAAGAAGCATTTTTATGGTCAATCGTCTTCCCGCTTGCGGCGGCAATTTTAGCCACCCACGTTTTAAGCTGCGCTTCACTACGCAAGGGAAATTCCACCACAACTGCTCCACCGCTTATCGCAGCTTTGCGCACGGTATTCGCCTTTTTGCCTTTTTCGGGGAGCTTTTCCCAAATCACAACGCAATTGTAGGGAGCAACAGAAGAAAAAAGCTTTTCCCACTGCGCTTTGCTTTTAATATTGCCCTCAAATAGTCCACATTTTTTGAAAACAAGCAGCTTTCGCTCGCTCATAACGGGGAGAGTCTCCATGAAATCCTCTGCCTCGTTCACGGGAGGAATTTGCGTAAAGCTCTGGAAGTTCATCATTTCAGCCCATTCTTCCACAAGTGCCTTTTTAAGCTGGCCTATGCAGAATTCAATAAGATATTCTTCAGGCCCCTCAAAAATATAAAGCGGGGCAATTTTTCCTTGTTTAATTGTATTTCGAAGCTCTTCGTAATACATAACAAACATCCTTTTGCAAAACATAAAAATACATTATATATTTTACCATATTTTACGAAAAAGTTCAATAAAAATATGGATACACAAACAAAAAAACACAGCCCGCTCAAGAGAGAGTAACTGCGCTTTTCTGGTGCCGATGGCGGGAGACAGTCGCTTCGCGTCTTGCCTGCTTGACGACCGCTCGCTCTCTCGCGGTGCCCGTCTTCGCACCAACTTCGCTAAAAACGATTATCAATCGTTTTCTAAACGCTCGTTGCCCACTCTGGGTTCGACTCCCGCCAAAAGAAAAAGCACAAGTAACCCAAAAGGGTCACCTGCGCTTTTCTGGTGCCGATGGCGGGAGTCGAACCCGCACGGTGTTGCCACCGACGGATTTTGAGTCCGTTACGTCTGCCAATTCCATCACATCGGCTTAACGGATATGATTATACTACAACAAATATAAAAAATCAATAGTTTTACCGAAAAAATCCAAGCCTATTTCAATCCTTAATGTACACCATAATATCCTCAACACTGCAGTCGAGAATTTTGCATAAATCGTTAAGTGTTACTGTGGTAATAGGCTTATTATGCTTTAATCTGTCAATCAAGCTACGGCTTATATTATAATGTGTTATAAGCTTATAGGTAGTCATATTCTTTTCCTTAAGAGTTTTATAAAAAGGCTCATATGAAATCACCCTTATCACCTCAATTAAAGCATAAAATATACTTTAATTATTGACAATTGTCTTTATATAGAGTATATTTTATGATGAAGGAGATGAAAGTTGTGAGTAATATTTACAATGAATTGCTACAATATGTTATGAGGCGCGATATTGAGCATGTAGTTTCCAAATTAGAATACAATATTACAGATAAAGCGAACTCTCTCGCAACGGAAATTTTAGAAGAAATAGTTTCGGTATTAAAGAGCTATGAGTTATTTGATTTTAATATTGTCGAAAAAATAGTTTGCATTAGCCATTGGAGCATTATCCGAACCTGCCCCAAATGGCTGAAAATAGGATTTTTCTTTGTTATCGGTCTTGAAATACACAAAGTATTTCTTCACCCTGCTGCCTTGAAAAATCTCAATTTTGAACCATTTGGGGTTCTGCGAATTTTTTACTAACTATTTTTTTGCACAACAAGGCAAAAACGAAGTCCATACTGTCGTATGGATAAGGCTTTTAACACAGTTGTGCCGAAAAATAGGACGTAAAAAACAGGGTTCGGATAATACTCCAATGGCTAAGTTTTTCCTTTTCGGATATAAACAAAAGGCTTTGTTGAGCTTTTCTTTTTGCCTTGCGTGGTGTGCGCATTTTGCTACACCCCTTTTCATATCCTCAATATTCTTTCTGCATTTTTATGCTTTATTTTTTCCAGGTCCCCTTTCTCTAATCCAAGGGATTCAAGATAGCTGAAAGCATCCTTGGGACTTTGCCATGGGGAGTCACTTCCAAAAAGAACTTTATCGGTGCCGTGACGAAGTATCATATCCCGGCATTTATCTTTGTCCAAAAATCCGCTTATCATAGATGTGTCCATATATATGTCTGTACCGATCAGGTACTTATCTACATCATCCCACATATTAAAACTGCCGAAATGTGCGGCAATAATATTTTTAGAGCCTGTTTTATCCAGCACTTTTCTTATTCTTTCGGGAGTGCAGCGGAAGGGCGGTTTATATCCATAATCCTCTCCACAGTGAAAAAGCACCCAAAGCCCCAGTTTTTCGCACTTTTTGACTATTTCTTCTACGATTGGCTCATCTATATAAAACGCCTGAAATTCAGAATGCATTTTTATGCCGCACAGTCCCTCGGACGCAATATGTTCGATAGTTTCTTCCCAGTCCTCCTGACGCGGATGAACGCTACCAAAGGAAATGATACGCTTATAATCCGTTATTTCCTTTGCAAAGTTGTTTATGCTTGTATGTTGCGAAGGAGATGTAGCGATAGGCATTACCACACTTATATCGACAGCGCAATCGTCCATTGATTTTACAAGCCCACTTAATGTCCCAGCAGTCTGTGGCTCTAAAAGGAGTCGTCCGTGTGTATTTATAATACCGCTTTTAAGAGCTTCTATCGCCTTGTGCGCTATTTTGTCAGGAAATAAATGTGTATGAAAATCTATTAACATAAAATACCTTCTTTTTAAGCAAAGCACCCGTAAATAACGGGTGCTTTGTTGTTTTGACTTATAACTATCAACCGAGCTTTGCAAGAGCTTCAAGTACCTTGTCGTACATTTCTCTGTACTTTTCGCCCTTCGCCTTTTCTTCTTCGATGAGTTTTGCAGGAGCTTTTGCAACGAAGCCTTCGTTAGAGAGCTTCTTCCGAACTCTTTCGATTTCGGATTCAAGGCGTTCCTTTTCTTTTGTGAGACGAGCCTTTTCCTTTTCAGTATCGATAAGCTCATCCATAGGCATAAATATCTTTGCGCCTTCAACGATTACGCTCACGCTTCCCTCAGGAACGGATGCTTCATTATCTGTAACAACAACATCCTTTGCGCCAGCAAGCTTTTCGTAGAAGAGAATTCCGCTTTCAAAAAGCTCTTTATCCTCTGTCACGATAATCATGCTTGCTCTTCTTGACGGGGGAACATTCATCCCTGTTCTGATATTACCCACACTCTTTATCGCATCGCAGATAACTGCCATTTTCTTTTCTTCCTCGGGGAAGGAAAGAGTATCTGTGTAAAGAGGCCACTGTGATGTCATAATTGTTTCCTCGCCTGTGGGAAGGGCACAGAAGATTTCCTCTGTGATAAAGGGCATAAAGGGATGAAGGAGCTTGAGTACGCCTGAAAGCACATAGCAGAGAGTTCTCTGTGCATCAAGCTTACTTTCCTGATTGTCGCCGTAAAGACGGGGCTTTACAAGCTCAATATACCAGTCACAAAATTCGTCCCAGATAAAATCGTAAAGGTTGCCGAGAGCAACACCAAGCTCGAAATTATCAAGATTTTCAGTAACTGATTTTACAACGCTGTTGTAACGTGAAATAATCCACTTATCTTCAGTCTGCGGTTTTTGGGGCATTGAACACTTGTCAACCTCAAGGTTCATAAGCACAAATCTTGCCGCATTCCAGATTTTGTTTGCAAAGTTTCTGCTTGACTCAACTCTTTCCCAGTAGAAACGCATATCGTTACCGGGGGAGTTACCTGTAGCGAGTGTGAAGCGGAGAGCATCCGCGCCATACTTGTCAATAACTTCAAGCGGGTCAATACCATTGCCGAGAGACTTGCTCATCTTTCTGCCCTGGCTGTCACGAACGATACCGTGAATAAATACGTGGCGGAAAGGAGGCTTCTTTGTGTGCTCACATCCGCTGAAAATCATTCTTGCAACCCAGAAGAAGATGATATCATAACCTGTTACAAGTGTGCTTGTGGGGTAGTAATACTTGTACTCTTCTGTCTCCTCGGGCCATCCAAGTGTTGAGAAGGGCCAGAGTGCTGATGAAAACCATGTATCGAGAACGTCGCTTTCCTGTCTCATAGCCGCGCCGCACTTGGGACATATATCAACATCAGTCTTGCTTACAACCATTTCGCCGCACTTGTCGCAGTAGAACGCAGGAATTCTGTGTCCCCACCAGAGCTGACGGGAAATACACCAGTCGTGAACATTTTCCATCCAATTTGTGTATGTCTTTGTGAAGCGCTCGGGCACGAATTTAACCTCGCCGTCGTATACTACGCGGAGGGCTTCCTCTGCAAGAGGCTTCATCTTAACGAACCACTGGTCGCTGGTAAGAGGCTCAACTGTTGTACCGCAGCGGTAGCAAGTACCCACATTATGAGTGTAATCCTCAACCTTAATAAGTGCGCCGCACTCTTCGAGGTCTTTCACAATCTGCTTGCGCGCTTCGTAGCGGTCAAGTCCCTGATATTTGCCACCCTCTGCATTGATTGTAGCGTCGGGATTCATTACGTTGATAATAGGAAGATTATGACGAAGACCAACTTCAAAGTCGTTGGGGTCGTGAGCAGGTGTAATCTTAACTGCACCTGTGCCAAAATCCTTTTCAACATATTCGTCTGCAACAATCACGATTTCTCTGCCAACGAGGGGAAGAATACAGGTCTTTCCAACAAGGTCTGTGTATCTTTCATCTTCGGGATGAACAGCGATTGCAGTATCGCCGAGAAGCGTCTCTGGACGGGTTGTAGCAATCTCGATATAGCGGTCAGAATCGCTCATCTTGTAGCGGATGTGCCAGAAATGACCGCCCTGCTCGGAGTACTCAACCTCAGCATCAGAAAGCGCAGTCGCACAGCTGGGGCACCAGTTAATAATCTTGTTGCCCTTGTAGATAAGGCCTTTTTCGTAAAGGTTTACGAAAACCTCTCGAACTGCCTTGGAGCAACCTTCATCCATGGTGAAGCGTTCTCTTTCCCAGTCGCATGAGCAACCGAGCTTCTTAAGCTGATTGATGATTCTGTCGCCGTACTGGTTTTTCCAGTCCCATACTCTTTCGAGGAACTTTTCGCGTCCAAGGTCATAGCGTGTAAGACCTTCGTTCACACGGAGATTTTCCTCAACCTTAATCTGTGTTGCAATACCTGCGTGGTCTGTGCCCGGAATCCAAAGAGCACTGTAGCCCTGCATTCTCTTGTAACGGATAAGAATATCCTGAAGAGTTTCGTCAAGGGCGTGACCCATATGGAGCTGACCTGTAACATTGGGCGGAGGAATAACTATTGTGTAAGGCTCCTTTTCGCTGTCAGGTTCAGCGTGGAAATATCCGCCGTCAATCCATTTTTTATAGAGCTTGTCCTCGATTTCTGACGGATTATAGGTTTTTTCTAAATTTTTCAATATATATCCATCCTTTCAAGATGTTATTTACCAAAGATGAAAAGCAGAGTTACTGATATGAGCACAATAATAAGAGAAGCTACTTTAAGAGAAAGCTCGGAAAACATTGTCTTCTTCGCTACTATGCCTGCGGTAAAATTAAGGATTGCTCCTAAAACTGCAAGCGTTATAAAAACTATTCCCTTGATACCCATAAAAGCACCCACTTTTCGCATTATATCATCGAATTATTATTCTATCACACAAAAAAATATATGTCTACCATTTTTTGAGGTTTTGAGGAGTATTTTTCAAAAAATGAATAAAAATCTTGCGTCTTGACAATAATGACAGTAGCCTTAACGACCAACACTAAAGGCGGTGTTAAGGCTAGAAAAGGAGGCGCATTATGAAAAGAAAACGCATACTTATAATTGCAATCATAGTGGCGATACTTGTAGCACTGTGTATAAACGCGTTTGCTCTGTCAAAAAATGGCTCTCGCGGAGAAGAAGTGCGCAAAATCCAGACAAAGCTCAAAAACTGGGGGTATTACAGCGGCTCTGTGGACGGCGTTTACGGCTGGCAGACTGAAAATGCAGTAAGAAGCTTTCAGAAGAAGAATGGGCTTACTGTAGACGGCGTTGCAGGGGAAAAGACATTAAATGCTATGGGAATTTTCACCTCGTCGGGCTCGGGGGGAAGCTCCTCGCCCAACGAGGCAAATATAGAGCTTCTTGCAAGAGTGATTAATGGCGAAGCACGAGGCGAGCCTTATGAAGGGCAGGTCGCAGTCGGCGCAGTTGTCTTAAACCGTGTTGACCATCCGTCGTTTCCTAATTCTATTTCAGGAGTAGTTTATCAGAAGGGTGCTTTTACCGCTGTGGACGACGGGCAGATAAATGCACAGATGTATGCAAGCAGCCGTCGTGCCGCGCGCGACGCATTAAACGGATGGGACCCCACGGGCGGCGCGATATATTATTATAATCCGGTGACGGCGACAAATCAGTGGATAAGAACGAGAGAAGTTGTTTGTACGATAGGGCGCCACGTATTCTGCAACTAGGAAAAGGGACGATAATCGGCACCGACCACAAAACGCGGGATTTTGTATACAATAGTACTTTTAATAACACATTTTACAAAGTGCTTTTGATTATTTAGTGTAAAAATTCGCGTGGCGAATTTTGATTTTAAGCGTTTTGTTAGGCGCAAACTTCACCAATTCTTGTCCCTTTTGAAAGGGGATAATCGGCATATAAAAGCGGAAGTTTCAAAAGAAACTTCTGCTTTTATAATTCTATTTTTTTGATTTGAATCGTGATTTTAAGCGTGATAATAAACCTCCCTTACGCACAAGGAAAAAATAAAGTCTTACTATTAAAGCTGCGTTAGACTTTTCGCATATTACAACTTTCTTTAGCCCCCA
>JAZNTQ010000047.1:0-2634 GCA_045591865.1 Clostridia bacterium | reverse complement strand
TGAAATTTTCGCGCAGTAACGCTTGAAGTTTTCGCGAAGTCTCGTTGACCAGAGGACTGTAAGGTTCGGTTCAGGGGCAGAACCGAGATTTTCCAATGTATGTATATATCTATAAGTCATTTTTGTGACCAGATGTCTTCCGTCAACCAGCATACCTGCCAGAGATTCCGTTACCCACTGGGGGTCACCTGAGAAAAGCTGATTGTATTCGGGAGTTCTTGCGAATTTGACCAGACGAAGCTTCATGATGAAATGGTCAACCATTTCCTGAATTTCCGATTCCGTAAATGTTCCGTTTGCAAGGTCTCTTTCAGCGTAAATGTCAAGGAAAGTTGCAGTTCTGCCCAAGGACATTGCCGCACCGTTCTGCTCTTTTATTGCGCCGAGATACCCGAAATAAAGCCACTGGATAGCTTCCTGAGTGTTTCTTGCAGGAAGCGAAATATCATAACCGTAGCTTTTCGCCATTGCTTTCAGCTGATGTAAAGCACGGATCTGTTCCGAAAGCTCTTCTCTGTCGCGGATAATTTCCTCGTACATGGTGGAACGAGTGGTCTGCTTCTGCTCTTCTTTATCCTCTATAAGTCTGTCCACGCCGTAAAGCGCAACACGTCTGTAGTCGCCGATAATTCTTCCTCGACCGTAAGCATCGGGAAGACCTGTGATAATATGACTGCTTCTGCAAGCTCTCATTTCAGGTGTATAAACATCAAAAACCCCTGCGTTATGCGTTTTTCTGTGAGTTTTGAAAAATTCGCTGATTTCGGGATCCACCGTATAACCGTTATCTGAGCAAGCCTTTTCCGCCATTCTGATACCGCCGTATGGCATCAGCGCGCGCTTGAAAGGCTTGTCCGTCTGGAAACCGACGATCTTTTCCTTTGATTTATCCAAATATCCCGGACCGTGTGATGTGATCGTTGAGATCACTTTCGTATCCATGTCCAGAACTCCGCCTTTTTCGCGTTCCTGTTTTGAAAGCTCAAGAACCTGCTCCCAAAGGTCTATGGTATTCTGCGTAGGACCCTCAAGGAACTTCTCGTCGCCGTCATAAGGCGTATAGTTATGGTTGATAAAACTTCTTAAATTTATTTCTCTTGCCCAGGTTCCTTTTTCGAACCCTTCCCAACCTTCATAATGTCTGTCAATCATTGGTAACACTCCAAATCCTATGGGAAACATTAACCCATTCTATCTACTAATATTATAGCACAAAATCCGAAGAAATACAAGAGGTAAAACAGTACATTTTAGTGCTAAATTAGGCCAATAGGGTTTAGACCTCAATAGGGGTTAGGCCTTAGTGTAAAATGATATAAAAATAAGAGCTACCGCAATATTTTCGTTGCGATAGCTTCTATAATTAAAAAAATGCAACCTTACTAAACCCTATAACACCTACTATGCCCTGGTATCTGTAATCACGGCTTGCATATTACCCGTTTTATTTTCTTTTATCTTCATATTTATCAGTTCCTGAGCCTTTGTCTCTGAGTCGACGGCTAAGACAAAATAAAGATTTTCCTCGGTTTTAGGACAAATAAGAAGCATTCCTTCACAGGCGTTGACCCATTTTATCTCATTATAACGCAAGTTGAATCTATGCAAAGTTCCCGGTCTGTCTCCGAAGCCGAAATAAATGCCCTCAATATTTTCTTCTCTGACAAAAACAAATGTATTGCACATTTGCTTAAACGCATAATGATGGGAAAACGGCGTGAATGTATCAAGAAGTATTTTGTTGACCCCTGTTTTTAATATTTTGAATTCCTCATTAAAATGTGCTGTCTGCCTTCTTAATAAAGGTTCACGGTCAAAACCACAATAAAGGCAAATATGGCAATGTGTAATTTGTCGTCCGCAGTTTTCGCAGAATGTAAACCGTTCTGACCAATCATAAAATTCTTCACCGAACATTTTGTAGTATCCGAATTTTTTTATTCTGAATTCTCTTATGATCTTCCCAAACGCATGTTGGCTTTTCAATGCAACCTTGTACTTCATAAAATACCTTCTTTCGTTAATAAAAAATGCGCCCCGAAGGACGCATGAAAAAATGTTTCCTTCCGTTAGCTGTCACACGAACGTATTTCAAATCACACAAAGGGATTGAGAAGTGAAGAAAACACCTTTTACCAAGGTATTTTCCCCTTTATGATTTGAAATAGTAATATTAAATTCGTGTGACATGATGATTATACCATATTTTATGGGTTTTGTCAATATATAAAGAAAAATAAGATCTCCTTATCTATTAAAATTAAATTGAGCAACAAAAAATGCGCCCCGAAGGACGCATGAAAAAGTGTCCCTCTCCATTGTCACCACACAATACATAATCATACACAAAACGATAGATTACTGAGGGAAAACACCTTTTACCTAGGTATTTTCTCGTTTTGTGTATTAAATTATGTAAGCGTGGTGAGCTTGATTTTATTATAGCATACTTTTGGGGAAATGTCAAGATACAAAGAGCTTCGAAGATTAAAGTTATAATGATTATCGAAAGTCGAAACGCTAAACCGTTTCGACAAGCCGATAAAATCGGCTTTTGTTAATTCAAATTGATAACAATTTGAATTAACTCGACATTCATTGAAATGAGTATAGACAAATTTTCAAGGAAAATTT
>JAZNTQ010000046.1:0-16743 GCA_045591865.1 Clostridia bacterium | reverse complement strand
TATGTGCGGTCTGTTCATAACATCATAACCTTTCTGATTTTATTTTAATCTGTAATGCCCTTAATAACCTTTCTTTCCCTTAAATATTACCACTTTTTAAGGGAAAAGTCAAAGAATCAAGCAAATTTACCCTTATTTATTATTTGTTTTTAAGATAAAGTTATTTTCGCCTTAAAAGAGAAAGCCAATGCAAAATCGCATTGGCTACTTTAAAATAATTTAGTTAATCAGCGTTGTATTTTTTACGAATTCTTGGACTCATTTGATACATCATCCATCTTATTCGTTTTCTTTTGTATATATATTCTGCTATTTCATCATCATTTTTCAACCTATTGGAGAAATCGCTTATACAAGGTTGCTCTCTCTTCAATTCTATCATCGCTAATGATTTATCATCTCTTAATCTTGCTGACATAGCACCATATGCAGAGCTTGGATAAACATCGCGCTGATGTTCAAGAGCATACTTTGCCATTTCGTAGTTATCCCTTATTCGCCTTGATGTATAACATATATTTGCGCCGTTAGCTTTTAAGGCCAATTTTACTAATTGTTCATCATCTTTATATTTTTTCATACAAGCAAGCTCAAAAATCAAAGTATTTTTACTATTTTTCAACGCTGTCTTTACAATGTCTATATCATTTTTCAACTTATTACTTGCAAATTGTATTGCTCTGGGCGAATTTTCAACTGCAAGCTTTACTATTTCGTAATCATTTCTAAATTTTTTCGCATATTCAAGAGTATAGCCATTACTTCTAACTGCATTTTTAACAAATTCTCTGTCATCAAAAATATATCGAGGTAAAATGTCTATATCCCTACTATGATTTTTAAAAAAATAAATCATATACCTATTCACGGTATCAGAAATCTTTTCATCCATCGCTTTTGTATTGCTATAGTACACCAATTCTAATGGTATAAAAATTGCTTTTTCCTTTAAGCATTCTTTAGCTAAAGAGTATATGCTATCAATATTTTCTTCGCTAATGCCATCATGCACGGCTTGTTTTTTTAACTCATTATAATTCCATAAATATTCAGCAATAGGTGTAATATAAGCATTAAAATTCTTTTCGTATTCCATATGCCACTTATCATACGCAACATCAAAGTCATCCTCATCATATCTGTCGAAATCCACATAATTGAATTTAGATATTGGAAAGTCCTTCGGTATAATTCTGCCTGTTTTTATATAATAACAGGCAAATAATTCTTTAAATATTGAGCTATCTGTCAAAACTTTTATTTTTTCAATATCACTACCGAACTCCGGAAAAATTTTCGATAAGATATGTATATATATTTCATGTCCTAAGTTATCTCTTGCATAATCGCTTTCACAATCAACTCGATCTACATATTTGTTTCTCAAATATAATCCGTACCCGAAATGATGATGGGTATAACCAATGTGCATCTTGAAATACTCTATCGTACTGTCATCAAGTTTTTCTACACATTCTTCAGCGAATGTTTCTAACAAATCGTTTTCGTAATACATTGTAACACCTCCTGTATATAATGTTATCATATACACTGTCCCATAAAACGGACTATGTTAATTATACTCTTTTTTCAAAGTTATTTCAATAAGGCAAATATTTATCCTTTACTTTTTATCTAACATTTTTCTAGCACTTTTCTAGCGAAAACCCAAAAAAGCATCAAAAAGTGGCAATACGAAAATTCATAGAACAGCAAAGGCTTTGAAGGAATTTATCCCCTCAAAGCCCTGATTTTATGCGGTTTTTATCGCTTTTTAAGTTCCTTTAACTTCCGCTAATTTACTCTATCTAAAAAGACTGTATAGGAGCTCGAAATGTGTTTGTCTTCGCAGGCACGTGGGTTTGAATTCCAACTTCTCCGCGAAAAAAAGGATGATTTTACGTTTGGTAAAATCATCCTTTTTCATTAAAACAATATTATAATAAACTGTGCCACAAATACTACCGCAACGAGTGCGATGGGGTATGTAGCCGCATAGGCTGCCGCCACATCTTCTGTGCCTGCAACGTGAATAAGTGTGCCAAGTGCAGGAGTGCTTGTCATACCGCCGGTTATTGAGCCAAGCGTGTTGAGAACGCTGATTTTAAGAATGTATTTTGCAAAGATAAATCCCACTATCATAGGAAGAATTGTCATTATAACGCCGTAAACGAAATAGTCTATCTTAAATTCCTGAACAAATCTCGCACCGCCTGCGATACCTGCACCGGTGAGGAAGAGGACGAGACCTAATTCTCTGAACACCTTAAGTGTGGTTGTAGAGGGCATAATATTTATTTTACCCACTCTTCCGAAATGGCCAAAGACAAGAGAAGTAAGAAGGCATCCGCCCGTTGTGGTTAATGAGAATGTTGTGCCGTCAAGACCTTTGCTTGAAAGAGGTATTTTTATCATACCGATGAAAATACCAATCAAAGCTGCAATAGCAAATGGAGCAATACCAAAATCGTCAAGCTCGATTAATTTTCCAGTTTCCTTTTTTGAAACAGTGCCTTCTGCAGTTGCAACGAGCTTTGTGCGCTCCTCATCCATATTTGCTTTCAAAAGCTTTGGGACAAGCTGAACAAAAAGCACAACCCCTATAACACCAAAGATATATGCAATACCGTAGCCTACGGAAACGAGCTGCTCAAGTTCAGGAGTTGAAACTGATGCCTTAGCAGCAGAAAATGCGGGGGTAGAGGTGAGGGCGCCTGCAAATAGGCCTGACATAATTGCACTTAATCTTTCCATATCGGTTTCGCCCATAAGCTTGCCGATATACACACAAGCAACTGCGGCAATAGCGCCTGTCACTATGATTACCAAGCCCAATAGTACATATGATGTAAAGTTTTTCTTCATATTGCTGAAAAATTTAGGACCTGCGATGAAGCCTACTGATGAAACGAAGAGGATAAGCCCCAGATTTTCAACAATCTTCAAAGCGTTTATAGTGTAGCTTGGAAGCTGTGCCTCCAAATCACCGTAAAATAAACAGCCAAATATCAATGCAACTATAAATACTCCGGCACTGCCTAATGATACACCCTTAATAGTTATTCTACCGAGCGCATATCCGATTGCCAATATGGAAAACACGCAAAATACTAAAAACGTTATCCCGTTAATAGGAACAACTCCGCCAAATAAATTCATAGTATTACCTCCATTAAGATTTTTCCAACTTCGGTATTATATCACAAAGAATACCAAAGTTCAACAACCATCTGCGAAATTTATTGCATTAAAAATCCACAAGCATCAGGGCTTGTGGATTTTTTAAATTATGCCTGTGATTTTTTATTTTTGAAAGCAAGTTAGCAATTGAAGTATTATCCGAACTCTGTTTTTTACGTACTCTTTTTCGCCACTACGGTGTTAAAAGCCTTGCCCATACGACAGTATGGGCTTCGTTTTTGCCTTGTTGCGACGAAAAAATAGATAGTAAAAAATTCTTTGAACCCCATATGGTTCAAAATTAAGGTTTTTCAAGGCAGCAGGGCGAAGAAATACTTTGTGTATTTCAAGACCGATAACGAAGAAAAAGCTGATTTTCAGCCATTTGGGGCAGGTTCGGATAATACTCCAATGGCTACATATCTACCGAGATTAAGACATCCGTTACAGATACCTTCAGGAGTCCATGCGAATGTGAGGATAAGGATTGCAGGAGCCATCTGCTTGAAACTGTCAGAGAAGGCTCCTGCAAGAATACCTACAAAGAGTGAAATGCAAACTTCTTTTGTGATGTGCGCCAGTACAATCGCCACAATAGGCGGAATGAGTTCCCAAAATGTCTCTACAAACTGCATGATTTTTCTCTTTACTATAGCTATGCTATATTTATTCGAATTTTGCCGTGTGCATTGTAGCATAATGATGTATTAATTTCAACAATTATATCCAGTTTCTTTGCCAATCCTTACTTTTTTCGGCCAAAAATTTACCATATACTTAATTGTT
Source organism: Clostridia bacterium (assembly GCA_045591865.1). Taxonomy (GTDB): domain Bacteria; phylum Bacillota; class Clostridia; order UMGS1883; family UMGS1883; genus UMGS1883. Next base: position 12,777 of record JAZNTQ010000046.1, on the reverse strand, counting down.
AAAATTTTGATAATAAAGTTGTATTTGGTATTTTCCTATGTTATAATATAAAAATACTAAATTGCGAAGGTAAGAAAGGTGTTAAGTTATGAATTCCGAGCTTGTAAAAAATTGACGAAAGACTCATCGAAGATACCATTCGCCTTGTGAGCATCAGCAGTGAACAGGGAGAACCAAAGGCGGGTGCGCCTTTTGGAGAAGGACCCGGAAAAGTGCTGGATGAGGTGCTTTCAATCGAAAAAAAGACGGATTTTTAACTAAGGATTAAAATATCGGTGTAGTAAGCATTGCTATGAAAGAAGAGCCTGATCTTGGAATCTTCAGAAACTTCTTGCAACTGGAATCCCAAAGGTGCACCGTGACACATATCACGCAAGTCTTGGACTTAGAAGATACGCGCTTGACCTTTTGTGGTATAAGGCTCTTACAAAGAATGATATTATAAATAATAACTTCAGCGATTTTGATGAAGAAATCTCGCGGAAGGACATTGAAACAGTGAAAAATGTGTTAACAACATATAAAAATAAGGGGATATAATTATGAAATTCATTAAAAAAAATGCAGATTTTGACCTTATAAGCTTTGGCGAGGTAATGCTACGTCTTTCGCCTCCTGACAAGGAAAAAATTTCACAGAGCGAGGCCTTTGAGAAAAACTGCGGAGGCTCGGAATTCAATGTTGCATCAGGTGCGGCAAACCTTGGAATACGCAGTGCCATTGTGACAAAGCTTCCTAAAAACAAGCTCGGTCACTTTATTGCTCGTCGTATCCGTTACGGAAATGTATCCGATGACTATGTTGCGTGGGACACAAGCGACAGTAAGCGTCTTGGCGTTTACTACTATGAAAGTGGAGTATATCCCAGAAAATCTGCGGTAGTATATGACAGAGCCGCTTCCTCGGTATGTTCGCTTTATCTTTCTGAAATCCCCCGTGATATTTACACAAAGACAAGAGTATTTCACATAAGCTCAATTTCCCTCGCACTCGGACAGACTCTTCGGGAAACCGCCTTTGAAATGATAAGACGAATGAAGGAACACGGCGTTGCAATAAGCTTTGATGTCAACTACCGTGCAACTCTCTGGAGTGAGGAAGAGGCAAGAGAGGTTATCAAAGAAATTCTTCCTATGGTTGATATACTTTTCGTTTCGGAGGAAACAAGCAGACGAATGATGCAAAAGACAGGCACGCTCGATGAAATAATGAAGAGCTATGCAGATGAATTCGGCTGTAAAGTTGTTGCAACAACACGCCGCGAGGTAGTAAGCCCCACAAAACACAATTTCGGCTCACGCATTTATTATGACGGAAAATTCTACGAGGAGCCTCACTACAACAATATTGAGGTAATTGACCGCGTGGGAAGTGGTGACGCATACGTTGCAGGCGTGCTTTACGGTATTCTTTCAGGGGGAAGCGTTGAAGATGCTATGTCATACGGAAATGCCCTCTCCGCTATTAAAAATACCGTATCGGGCGATATGTCAATCAGCTCTATTGACGAGGTTAATTCAGTAATAAACTCTCATCGCGCTGAAGGAATTCAGGACGAAATGGTAAGATAAAAGAAGGTAATAGAATTGAAGAAGTTAAATATTGCAAATTGTATTACGATGATACGAATATTAGGCACGATATGCCTTCTCTTCACAAAACCATTCTCCAAGGCATTTTATATTATTTATACGATTTCAGGAATAAGTGATGTTTTTGACGGCTTTGTTGCAAGAGTTACAGGCACTTCAAGTGCATTTGGGGCAAAGCTTGACAGCGTTGCCGACCTTGTGCTTTACGCAGTTATGGTGCTTAAAATCTTTCCTGCACTTATTGGGACGCTTCCTATCTGGATATGGTACGCGGTTACGGCTGTTGTGATTATGAGGGTCATATCATATATGACGGTAGCGATAAAACACAACAAGTTTGCGTCGCTTCACACAAAGCTCAATAAAATATCAGGCTTTGCAGTGTTTATGATACCCTATATGATAAAGCTTCCCGTTGCAGTGCCATACTGCATTACAGCGTGCGGAGTATGTGCAGTTTCTTCGTTTGAAGAAATGATGATACATATCAAAAATAATGAATATAAGGGAAAGTAAAAATAGCCGTTTCAGCTTTGAAACGGCTATTTTTGTTGTAATAATACCTCTGGGACAAGAATACTATTTTTTAGAGGTGTTGTAGATGAATAGTGAACGCAAAGCGCTTTATATATCGGCGGCAATAAATTTCATAATAGGAATAGTGCTTGGAATAATACTTTTTTACGGACAACTTAAAAGCACGGGCGAAGAAATTGGCACAATTTACGAATATGATAAAACTTCCTCTCTTTCAGACTTTATAAGATTATCGTGGCTTAATATTTTATGGATGCTTTCTATATTTTTCGCACGGTGCATTCTGCCGCTTGGCTTTTTTCATCCTATAGTTGCAATACGCGGATGTATAAGTTCTTTTTCAATTCTCTACATACTTACTTTGTTTGGTATAAGAGAAGCGGCAGCATCGATTCTTCCGCAGTGCTTTTCTTTTCTTCCACTCCTACTCTTTTTCTCTGTTGAAACGGTAATAAAATACCGCGACAATCTTCAAAATGGTTACGAGCCTTGCGCCCTCAAGCGTCAGGAAATAGCCTCGATTTTTGTTTTTGGTATTCTCTCTGCAGCGGTAGAAGTGCTTATTTTCCGCCTTTTTTGCAATTATTTGTTCTAAAACATCAAAAAATGGGAAAAAATATGTGCAATTTGGGTATATACAATTTGAAAACAAAGGTGTAAAATAAAAGCACTCTCACAAAAAGGCGTATTGCAAAGCGATATGCCTTTTAACGACTTTAGAAAGTTTGATATTATGAAAGAATTGCTTTTGGAGTATGAGGAATATCTCCGCAAGGAGAAGGTGGCAGAAAACACCCTTTCCTCATATCTTCGCGATGCAGAGGCTTTTTTATCTTATCTCAAAGAGGGAAGGATAAAAAGTCCTCTTAATGTAAAGAAAATAACGATAGATGCCTATGTTGAAAGGCTAAAGGATTTAGGTCGGGCAAATTCCACTATTTCGAGAACTGTTGCCGCGCTTCGTAAGTTTTACGGATTTTTGCAGCAAAGCGGTAAAATCGAGAAAAACCCCGTAAACACTATTGAAGTTCCCCGCGTTAAAAAGAAAGTGCCCGAGGCACTCACGACAAGGGAAATTGTAAAGCTCTTGAATCAACCCAAACCTACAGACCTTAAGGGTATCCGCGATAAAGCGATGCTTGAGCTTCTTTATGCAACTGGTATAAAGGTTTCTGAAATCATAACCCTCACCTTGCGGGATGTCGACCTTAAAGGCGGTATGATAAGCTGTGGTACAGACAAAAATGAGCGGTATATACCCATCGGCAAGGAAGCGGCAGATGCACTTGATGAATATATCAAAAAAGCACGCGGATATATGACGAAGGAAACAAAGGTTAAAAACCTTTTCGTCAACTGCAGCGGAACTCCGCTTACGCGTCAGGGATTCTGGAAGATACTTCGCATTTACGCGCAGCAGGCTGGCATAAAAACGCAGATTAACGCGCAGACTCTTCGCAATTCCTTTGCAGTTCATCTTCTGCAAAATGGCGCTGATATAAATGCTGTTTCAGAAATGCTAGGGCATAACGATGTCGTTACAACTCGTGTATATAATCAGGTGCTTAAAAACAATATCAAAAAGATTTATAAAAAAGCTCATCCAAGAGCATAAAAGCCGACACAGAAAATTATCTGTGTCGGCTTTTTACTTGCAATCATACGCTTCCTTAAAGTGCATTTGGCAACAACATTCTTTCCGTTATAATTATAGTTCAGAGAATACTCAATATGTTTATAAAGTTGTTGACAAAAAATACGCTTTAATGGTATAATTTACTAGGTATACAAAGGTGCCGAATGCATTCGGCTATGCAAAGGAGAAATTGCCATGAGCTATGTAACTGAAATATTTGGAAGCAAGGTTTTCAATGCATCAGTAATGAAGGAAAGACTTCCCGAGGAAATTTACGAACTGATGCAAAGAGCTATCAAAAACAATAAGCGTCTTGATATTGATGTTGCAAACGTTGTAGCTAATTCTATGAAGGATTGGGCGATTGAAAACGGAGCAACGCACTACACTCATTGGTTCCAGCCGATGACAGGCGTTACCGCGGAAAAGCACGACAGCTTCATTTCCCCGTCAGGCGACTGCGAGGTAATAATGGAGTTTTCGGGCAAGGAACTGGTTCAGGGCGAGTCTGATGCATCAAGCTTTCCTTCAGGCGGCCTCCGCGCAACCTTTGAAGCACGCGGCTATACTGCGTGGGACCCCACAAGCTATGCTTTCATAAAGGATAAAACTCTTTGCATCCCGACTGCATTCTGCTCATACGGTGGCGAGGCTCTCGACCAGAAGACACCTCTTCTTCGCAGTATGGAGGCAATTGATAAGCAGGCAGTAAGAATATTAAAGCTTTTCGGTCACGAAAATGTTACAGGCGTAAAGACAACGGTTGGTCCCGAGCAGGAATATTTCCTCGTTGAAAAGGATACATATGACAAGCGTCCCGACCTTATTTTCGCAGGGAGAACGCTCTTTGGAGCAAAGCCTCCCAAGGGACAGGAGCTTGACGACCATTACTACGGAAGCATCAAGCCGCGCGTAATGAGTTTTATGCACGACCTTGATGAAGAACTCTGGAAGCTTGGCATTCTTGCTAAAACAGAGCATAACGAAGCGGCTCCTGCACAGCACGAGCTTGCTCCCATATATACCACAACCAATATTGCGGCAGACCACAATCAGCTTACAATGGAAATGATGCAGAAGGTTGCACAGCGCCACGGACTTGTGTGTCTGCTTCACGAAAAGCCTTTTGAAGGCGTGAACGGAAGCGGTAAGCATAATAACTGGTCGATTTCCACAAGCACAGGGAAAAACCTTCTTGACCCCGGTGAAACACCTCACGAGAATGCGCAGTTTCTTCTGTTCCTTTGCTCGGTTATAAAGGCTGTTGACGATTATCAGGAGCTTTTGAGGGCTTCTGTTGCAAGTGCGGGGAATGACCACCGTCTCGGTGCTCATGAAGCTCCTCCTGCAGTTGTTTCAATATTCCTTGGTGAAGAATTGAGCGAAATTCTTGAGGCAATTGAAGAGGACAAGGAATACGGCGGACGCGAGAAGACACAGATTAAAATTGGTGTTCACGTAATCCCCAAATTCCCCAAGGATACTACTGACCGCAACAGAACAAGTCCCTTTGCATTTACCGGCAACAAGTTTGAATTCAGAATGCTCGGCTCAGCGGCATCAATTTCTGATGTTAACGTTGTGCTTAATACCGCGGTTGCGGAGAGCCTTCGCCAGTTTGCCGAAAGACTTGAAAACGCAAGCGATTTTGAAGCTGAAATTCACGACCTTATAAAGGAAACTATCAAAAAGCATAAGCGTATTATATTTAACGGTAACGGATACGACGATAAGTGGATTAAGGAAGCAGAGGGAAGAGGACTTCTTAATCTTAAAACCACTCCCGACGCACTTCCTTACATTACCGATAAAAAGAGCGTTGCGCTTTTTGAAGGACACAAGGTGTATTCAGAGGTAGAGCTTAAGAGCCGCCTTGCAGTGCTTCTTGACAACTATATCAAGGTGCTTAAGATTGAGGCTCTTACAATGCTTGAAATGTCCAGAAAGGATATTATGCCTGCGGTTTCAAAATTCGTGGGAACGGTTTCAGAGTCATTGAGTGCAAAGCGCAATGCAGTAAGATGCGTTTCCTCTAAATACGAAAGAGATATTATCGAGAAGGCTTCAAAGCTTCTTGATGTTATGTATGAGAAGACGGCAGACCTTGAAATAGCAATTTCAATTGCAAATAAGATTGAAGGAGCACAGTCCAAGGCTGATTATTACCGCGACATTATAATTCCTGTTATGGAAGAACTTCGCGGTGCGGCAGATGAGCTTGAAGTAATCTGCGACAGAAATATCTGGCCTTATCCCGACTATACTGAAATGCTTTTCGGAGTTAAATAAAAAAAGGAACACACCATCGGTGTGTTCCTTTTTTGAATAATATCAATTCCTCTGCATATATTAAAATTGGGTGATTGATATGGCAAAAGAACCACTTCCAAAAAATAAGAAGGAATACAATTTTTTTGATGAGTATGATGCGCTTACAGGTGTCGTTTCCGCTACTGAATGTACGGGGCTTATGTACCGACCTGCAGAGGATGAGAGTGAAGCAGAAAGCTATAACGAAATCTACACAATCCCTGCAGTAGCAAATAAGGAAGAAAAGAGATTAGAAGCCGACGGCATCGAAAATGGGTCAAAGTAAAGGAGAACACAACTGTGTTCTCCTTATTTTATTGCAATTATTACCCTGTCGTTATCGCCATAATCCTTATATAGTTCGACACTTGAAAAATCCTTGCAAAGCTTTTTCACTCTTTCACCTTGGTTAAATCCTATTTCAAGTGCAAGCATACCGCCTTCTTTTAGTGACTCGTAAGACTTTTTTACTATAACCTTGTAAAAAGCAAGACCGTCCTCGCCGCCATCAAGCGCGCGCGAAGGCTCAAACTTGCTTACCTCAAGCGTAGGGACAACCGCGCTTTCTATATAAGGGGGATTTGAAACTATAATATCGTATCCCTTTTTAATATCATCACTTAAAACATCAAGATTAAATACACTTGTGCGGTCATTTACTTTATTTAAGAGAGCATTTTCCTTTGCCATTTCAAGAGCGCCTTCCGATATATCGGTAAGGTCGCATCGTGCCCCCTTTATAAAGCTTGCAAGTGATATGCCGATACATCCGCTTCCCGTACATAAATCAAGAATACGCGGGGAAGAGAGAGTGTTTTTTTCAATAATTTTTTCCACAAGGCACTCTGTGTCGGGGCGGGGGATAAGCGTATCGGAATTAAGGCGGAATGTAAGCCCCATAAATTCCTTCTCCCCTAAAATGTACGCCACTGGAATACCTTTTTCTCTTTTTTCAATAAAGCTTTCAAAGAGTAAAAGCTCTTCCTTGGAAGGCTTCTCAAAAATAAGTGAGGCATTATCTTTATTCATAGCTTTAGCTAAAAGTACGCGCGCATCAAGAAGCGGCGTTTCGCTTTCAGAAAGCCTTTCAGAAGCATTTTTAAGAAGCTCTTTTACCATTTGTCGTCCTCTTTATTATCTGTCAGCACTGCCTTCATAGAAGCAATTGCGACTTCAAGCTGACTGTCGTCAGGCTCACGTGTTGTAATATTCTGAAGCCACATTCCGGGGCGGCTGATAATACACACAATTTTGCTTTTGCTTTTTCCTGCCCAGCGTATAATTTCGTAGCTGATACCTGCTACAACGGGGAGGAGCAAGAGTCTCATACCGAGTCTTGTCCACATATTATCCCATGATATAAAAGAGAAGAGAATAATGCTTATAATCATTACAAATACGAGGAAGCTTGTTCCGCAACGGGGATGAAGCCTTGACATACCTCTTGCATTTTCAACAGTCAGGTCAAGCCCTGCCTCGTAGCAGAAAATGGTCTTATGCTCTGCGCCGTGGTACTGGAAAACCCTTTTAATATCCTCCATTTTTGACACGAGGATAATATACCCTAAAAATATGCCTATTCGCACAATACCCTCAATAAGTGTCTTAAGAAGATTGCTCTTTATAAATCCGCTTACGAGTCCTGTGATGAGGTTAGGTAAAATGAAAAAGAGGCCGACAGACAAAATCACCGATACAAATACGGAGAAGTATATAACTATATCCTTTATCTTACCGCCCAGTTTCTCCTCAAGCCACTTGTCAAACTTGGTCTCGCTCTCATCTTCCAGATCGACAAATTCTGCACTCCACATGAGAGCACGTATGCTTGTAATCATTGAGTCAAAAAAGGCAAATACACCTCTTAAAACAGGAATTTTATTAACGTGATATTTTGTTACAAGTGAGCTTACTGCTCTTTTGTCTATCTCAATTTCACCATCAGGCTTTCTCACCGCGGTTGCAATTTCCTTCGGCCCGCGCATCATTACACCCTCCATTACAGCGCTTCCGCCGATAGAGGTTATATGTTCTTTTTTATCCATACTTTTCGCTCCTTTCAAAGAAAACTACAAATAAGTATAACACAATTTATATGCTTTTTCAATAGAAAGCACTGCCAAAAATAAAAGTTAAATAACAATTAGATTACAATTTCGCCCATATTCTTGTAATTGAAAAAGAAAAAAGTTATAGTAAAGATAGGGAAATTTTACTTAAGCTTGCAGAAAGGTTGATGCAAAATGAAATTACCGTGGGAGAAAAAATATTTGTGCTGGGGCATTACGGCATTTTTAACAATTTCCGCCAGCATTTTATTTTATGTAATACTTCAGAATTGGCAGAGCGTGGGAGAAATTCTGTCTGTAATAGGGAAGAGCTTAAGGCCGATAACCTATGGACTTATCCTTGCATATCTTCTCAATCCTCTTTTGAATCTTCTTGAGAATTCTCTTATACTGCCGCTTTCAAAAAGAATTTTTAAGAAGAATAGAAAATTAGCCCGCGGTATGTCTCGTGCCTTTTCAATTATTCTGGCTTGGGTTATCGCAATAGTATTCGTTTTCACTCTTTTTGCGCTCGTTCTGCCTGAAATTTATAAGAGTATTGAGTCTCTTGTAGAGATTGTGCCTCAATTTGGAAATCGTGTTCTTATGTGGGCAACCAAAATTCTTGACCAGAACCCCGATATACTTAATTTCCTTGAAAATTTCATTTCAGGCTTCACAACAGATTTTGCCGAAATTATGAGTAAAGTTCAGGAGTGGCTTCCCAATCTCAATATTATGATAACAAGCCTTACAGGCAGTGTTTACGCGGTTGTTACGGCAGTTCTCAATATGCTCATCGGCATAATTGTGTCAGTTTATATACTCAAGGACAAGGAAAAGTTCGTGGCACAGTTCAAGCGTCTTTTCTATAGCATTATGCCAACCCGTAATGCAAATAATGTTATTGCATTTTTCAGACTCACACACGATAAATTCGGCAATTTTATCACGGGAAAAATTTTTGATTCCCTCATAATCGGAGTACTTTGCTTTATTATTCTTATCATTCTCAATATCCCCTATGCTGCGCTTGTGAGCGTGATTGTAGGTGTAACAAATGTTATTCCCTTCTTCGGCCCATTTATCGGTGCAATTCCAAGTGCTATTCTTATTCTCTTTGCAGACCCCATAAAGTGTATCACATTTGTAATTGTTATTATAATCCTTCAGCAGTTTGACGGAAATATTCTCGGGCCTAAAATTCTCGGCAGTACAACGGGTCTTTCAAGCTTCTGGGTAATGTTTGCAATACTTGTAGGAAGCGGATTATTCGGCGTGTGGGGAATGGTATGCGCAGTACCGCTTCTCGCAGTGATTTTTGCCCTTTCAGGCGACGGTTGTCATATATCTCTTCGCAAAAAAGGTATTGATTATACCTCGGAAACCTTCGAGAAAATAGACCATATAGATGAAACCACAAACACACCCGTATGGCTCGATAAGGAGTAAAAAAGCCAAGGAGGAATAAGTATGCAGGCAATACTGTCAAAGCTTCTGACATATATCTTTGTTTTTATAATATACGTATTCATCTTTGTTATTATCAGAATGATATTTTTTGATATACGCACGATGTATAAGAAAAAAACGGGCGGTTTAGCCGACGCATATCTCAAGCTTATAAATCTCCGTCACGACCTTGATTTCCCCGTTGATGAAAGCTACGAAATTGAGGATAACGAGGTTATCGGCAGAGGTAAAAAGTGCAGTATAAGTATTCCCGACAAATATCTTTCAACTAAAAACAGCAGAATTTTCAAATCTTCGGGGAAATTTTATCTTGAGGACCTTGAAAGCACCAACGGGACATATCTTAACGGTGAAGCTCTCAGCGATACTGCAGTTGAGCTTCTTGACGGCGATAAAATCAGTATAGGAAGAATAAACTTCCTCTTTGTACTCCCTGCAGGCATTCAGAAGGAAAAAGGGGAGAAGTGATAATTATGAAAAAGCTTTTTCACAATATCAGACCGCTTCTTCTCCTGATACTCCTAAATGCAGTCGGGATGCTCCTGATGCTTGTAAAAGGCGCACATTCTCTGGGCGATATGGCAATTATGTGCTCGGCGATGTGTCTTTTGAGCTTTGTTACGTATGCGCTCATTACGCTATGCTCACTGGGGGATTCATATCTTTTTATAATCATATCTATGCTTTCCTCGGTTGGCATCATTATGCAGTCCAGAATCAATCCCGACAACGGGATAAGACAGATGGCGCTCTATCTTATTGGTGTAGTATTCTTTTTCATAGCGCTTTTTGTATATAAAGGTCTTCATAAGCACTTTAAGAAATACACCCTCTTTTATTGGGGTACATCCATTCTTTTATTTATCTTTACTGCAATTTTCGGCACGGTAAGAAATGGATCAAAAAACTGGATTATTATTTCAGGAATTTCTATTCAGCCAAGTGAATTCATAAGAATTCTTTTTGTGCTTTCGCTGGCAGCAATTTTCACAAATGCACGCGCAGGAAACAAAAAGAAAAATATACCCGAAATTGAGAAAAAGAAGCTTCGCAATATGCGTCTTATTCTTGCGGCGGCAATTGCCTTTTCAAATGCAATGTGCCTCTTTTTGCAGCGTGAATGGGGAATAGCACTTCTTTTCTTCGCCATATATATTTCGTATTTATACATATACGGCGAGAGCAAGCTCTTCTTTGGCACAAATATACTTATGGTAATTCTGGCGGCATTTGTGGGTGTCAGATTTATGAGTCATATTCAGGTCAGGGTATCTGCGTGGCTTGACCCCTTTGCTGACATTACGGGCAAGGGCTACCAGATTGCGCAGTCGCTTTTTGCAATCGGTGCAGGAGGCTTTGCAGGCAGCGGAATAGGAGGCGGAAGCCCGTATTTCATCCCTGTTGTAAGCAGTGACTTTATCTTCTCCGCCATATGCGAGGAAATGGGAGTTTTAGGCGGTGTGGCAATACTGATGCTCTACTTCCTTTTAGTATATAGAGGCTTCAAAATTGCCTTAAGCTCGACAAATGAGTATAATAAAGCCGTTGCAACAGGTCTTAGCGTAATGCTTGGAATACAGACCTTTATCATAGTAGGCGGCGTTACAAAGCTTATACCCCTTACGGGTATCACTCTTCCTTTCATAAGCTACGGAGGAAGCAGTATGATTACGACCTTTATTATTATGGGAATGCTTCAGGCAATAAGCTCAATAAAGGGGGAAGTAACCGATGAAATTGAATAAGCGCATAATAACAGTTATGGTCACGGTACTCACTCTCTTTTTGGTGCTGGTATGCTATCTCACATATTTCACAATTTTTAAAGCTCCCGACATAGTAAATTCAAGCTATAATCAGCGTGTATGGGAAAAGGAAGAAAAAATACTTCGCGGAAAAATATATGACCGCACGGGAACTGTACTTGCTGAAAGTAAAGAAAATGGCAACCGTCAGGAGAGAATTTACCCCTTTGGCTCGCTCTATGCTCATACGATAGGCTATAATAACCGTACCTACGGCAAGACAAATATAGAGCTTTATTTTAATGATTACCTGCTTAAAACGCAGTCCGTAATTGATATTATTAAAAGCGAGAGTACGAAAAAGGACAGCTTTTCAAAGGGTGCAAACATTTCTCTTACTCTCGATCACTCGATGACAAAGCTTGCGGCAGAGCTTATGGGAAATGACAACGGAAGCGTTGTTGCACTCAATCCCGTAACGGGAGAGGTGTACTGCCTTTATTCAGCGCCATCATTTGATGCAAACGAAAAAAAACTCACTGAAAATTGGGACAAGCTCAATGAAAGTGAAGAGGCACCCTTTTTCGCAAGAGCAACACAAGGACTCTATGCCCCCGGTTCTACCTTTAAGGTTATATCTGCAGCGGCAGGCATAAAGGCAGGATATGAGGATTTTACCGTTGAGGACGAGGGAAAGACAATCGTCGGCGGAAAAGAGTTCAAGAACGCATCAGAAAAAGCCTACGGAAATATATCGATGAGTGACGCAATCCGTGTTTCAAGTAATGTCTATTTTACGCGTCTGTCTCAGAAAGTAGGTAAACACATTTTGGAGGAGACGAGCAAGGATTTTTGCATTATGAGAAAAATCCCGTTTGATATTCCGACAAGTGCGGCAGGCGGAGTGTTTGATGGTATTGATACTGCCGAGCTTGCTTCAGTATCAATCGGTCAGGGAAAGCTCAGGGTAAGTCCTTTTAATATGGCACTTGTAGCAAGTGCTATTGCAAATAAGGGAATTATAATGCGCCCTTATATGGTTGACGAAGTTTTCTACGACAACGGTGAATCAGTTTTCAACTCCCGCAGTGATGTGCTTTCGCGTGCAACTGACAAAGAAACTGCGGAAAAGATTAAAAAATATATGGTAGAATGTGTAAAAAGCGGAACGGGAACTGCCGCAAAAGTTTCAGGAATAGATGTGGCGGGAAAGACAGGTACTGCAGAAAACGAGCGCAAAGGAAAGACACATGCTTGGTTTATAGGCTTTGCACCTGCCGATAATCCGCAGATTGCAATATGCGTAATGAAGGAATATTCAGGGCGCGGAGGCGGAAGCGTATGTGCTCCCATCGCGGCAAAGCTTATTGATAATGCTATTAAAAGCGGTCTTATAACAAAATAATACAAAAGCAGACTCCGTTTCACGGAGTCTG
>JAZNTQ010000045.1:0-4537 GCA_045591865.1 Clostridia bacterium | reverse complement strand
TTTGGCTCTAAACTAAACTTGTTTTTGTACGTTGTTTACTGTACTGTCTGGCTTGTATTCGCCTAAAGTTAATCTCAAAAAGAAAAATTCTTTTGAGCCCTTACGCTATTTAATTTTCAAGGTTCAATCGCTTGCCTCTCTCGAGGCGAGCTTGTTTATTATACATCGCCTTTTTCTGTTTGTCAACACTTTTTTCAAACTTTTTTAAGTTTTTTTGACGATGCTTTTTTATTGCCACGCAAAAGCACGACAACGTTACATATGATACCACTCTTTTTATCACTTGTCAATACTATTTTTTAAAAAAATTAAAAAAGTTTTCCGGCGCTTTACAGGGGTATTTTTTCCATATTATTTCAGAATATTCTTTCGCCTCACATATATAAGGAAGAAAACACTTCTGCATGGCACAAAAAAGCATGATTTTATACTACATTAAATTTTTTTCAAAAACTTCTTGACATACACATTTATTATGATTATAATTAGAGTGTTACTTTATGCAGAGCTTGTTTTATGCAGGACTGCGAGAGGAGGGTTATAGAATGTCAGAGATCAGAGTTAAAGATAATGAATCTTTAGATAGCGCCCTGAGGAGATTTAAGCGCTCTTGTGCTAAGGCAGGCGTATTGTCCGAAGTTAGAAAAAGAGAGCATTATGAAAAACCCAGCGTAAAACGCAAAAAGAAGTCTGAAGCTGCAAGAAAAAGAAAATTTAAGTAATTGATTTCGACAAACCCACATACACTTGTATGTGGGTTATGTTTTTGGCACACAAGTAAAGCAGCGCCGACCGTTCATCGGATTTTAATTCATATTTCTATTACGGAGTTTTTATTGGGTAGTCATCATTTTTGGTAAAATCCGTAAACTATACGGATTTTTTATTTTTGTTCCGATGAACTACGAACAAACTTCACCTCTCGACGTACCTGTGTACGCCTTCGGGTGAACCACGGCAAGCCGTGGTGAAATTTGTCCGTTCTGTACTACTTTCTTTGTGTGTCTCATCTTGGAGGTGTTTATATGTATATAAGAAGACTTCTTGACGACGAGTATGAAGATGTAGTAAAATTGATTACACAGACGGTGCATACTGTGTGCACCGAAGAATATACGAAGGAAGAGCTTGATGCGTGGGCACCTTGTAATTTCGATATAAATAAATTCCGCAACAACATATACGGTTGCTATAACCTTGTGGCAATCAAGGGCGGAAAGATTGCAGGATTTATAAGCACAGAGGTGAACGGTTACATAAACAGGCTCTACACTCACAGGGATTTTCTAAATCAGGGAATTGCAACCGCTCTTTATAAAAAGGTTGAAGATTGGGCAATCCAAAACGGGATTATGGAGCTTTCCCTTGATTCAAGCAAAACTGCCGAAGGATTTTATCTTAAGATGGGATTTGTGAAATCAGGAGTAAGCGTGATGGAGCGCGGAGACGTCATTTTCCGCAACACAGTAATGAAGAAAAGGTTGGTCGGTTAATAATATGGTAAAGCTTAATAATGACTGGGATGCAAAAATAGGACAGGAATTTAATAAGGAATATTATCTTAAGCTTCGCATGTTTCTCAAGGAGGAATATGCCGCGCATACGGTGTATCCTGATATGTATGAGCTCTTTTCGGCACTCCGTGAAACACCCTTTTCAAAGGTGAAGGTTGTGATTTTAGGTCAGGACCCGTATCACGAGCCAAATCAGGCTCACGGAATGGCTTTTTCCGTAAAACCCGGTGTTCCTACTCCCCCGTCGCTTCTTAATATGTATAAGGAGCTTAAGGCGGAGTTTGGCTATGAAATTCCCAAAACGGGGTATCTTATGAAATGGGCACAGCAGGGCGTGCTTCTTTTAAACACTGTTCTTACCGTGCGCGAAGGCGAGGCTAACAGCCACCACGGAAAAGGCTGGGAGCTTTTTACAGACGAGATTATCCGCCAGTTGAATATGCGAAAGGAACCTATTGTATTTATGCTTTGGGGCAATAATGCAAGGCGAAAAAAAGAGCTTATCACAAACCCTTCGCACTATGTTCTTGAGGCGGCCCACCCTAGTCCTCTCTCCGCTTCACGTGGGTTTATGGGGTGCGGTCATTTCAGGAAGGCTAATGAGATTTTAATATCAAATCTTATGTCTCCGATTGATTGGCAGATAACAGATTAAGCACACGAGATATAATCCGTGTGTCTTGTGAAAGGAACGTAGCTATGTATAATCCTAAATCAATGATTGCGGAAGAATTCATAAGCGATGAGGAAATCCGCGCTACTCTTAAATATGCAGAAGAAAATAAGAATAATGTCGCGCTTATAGACGAGATATTAGATAAAGCAAGACCGCAGAAAAAGGAAAATGGCACTTTCTGCCAGGGACTCAATCACAGAGAGGCATCTGTACTTCTCGCGTGCGAAATCCCCGAGAAAATTCAGGAGATGTATGCTCTCGCAGAGGAAATAAAAAAGGCCTTTTACGGAAACAGAATCGTTATGTTTGCGCCTCTTTATCTCTCAAACTACTGCGTGAATGGTTGCGTGTATTGTCCGTATCATCACCAGAACAAACACATAGCCCGTAAAAAGCTTACGCAGGAGGAAGTAAAAAGAGAGGTTATCGCGCTTCAGGATATGGGTCATAAGCGCCTTGCGATTGAGTCGGGTGAAGACCCCGTGAATAATCCTATCGAATATATCCTCGAATGTATAAACACTATATATTCCATCAAGCATAGAAACGGTGCTATCCGCAGAGTTAATGTAAATATCGCCGCAACAACTGTTGAAAACTACAGGAAGCTCAAGGATGCAGGGATTGGAACATACATCCTTTTCCAGGAGACTTATCACAAGGAAAGCTACGAGAAGCTTCACCCGACAGGACCCAAACACAACTACGCTTACCACACAGAGGCGATGGACAGAGCTATGCAGGGCGGTATTGACGATGTGGGTCTCGGTGTTCTTTTCGGTCTTGAGCTTTATAGGTATGAATTTGCAGGACTTTTAATGCACGCGGAGCATCTTGAGGCAGTGCACGGGGTAGGTCCTCACACAATAAGCGTGCCGAGAATAAAGAAGGCTGATGATATTGACCCCGATGTTTTCGACAATGGTATTGATGACGACACTTTCGCAAAGATTTGTGCTCTTATAAGAATTTCTACTCCCTACACGGGAATGATAATTTCCACGCGCGAAAGCCAGGCAGTACGCGAAAAAGTAATAAAGCTTGGCGTATCGCAAATCAGCGGTGCTTCAAGAACATCTGTCGGCGGATACACGGAGGAAGAGCGTCCGCATGACAGCGAGCAGTTTGACGTTTCCGACACAAGAACTCTTGACGAAGTCGTAAAATGGCTGATGGAGCTTGGCTATATTCCCTCTTTCTGTACCGCGTGTTACCGCGAGGGCAGAACAGGCGACAGATTTATGTCGCTTTGTAAATCGGGACAAATTCAGAACTGTTGCCATCCCAACGCCCTTATGACGCTTAAGGAATTTTTGATGGATTACGCATCCGAGGATACAAGGAAAATTGGCGAGGCACTTATCAAGGCGGAGCTTGAGAATATTCCGAAGGAAAAAGTCAAAGAGATTTGTGCGGAGAATATTGAAAAAATCCAAAATGGAATAAGAGATTTCAGATTCTAGGTAAACAAAAAAGAAGTGTGCAGTCTGCACACTTCTTTTATTTCTTTAATTAGTCATCTATTGAATTGTCGGTTGCTTTTTCAAATATTGCTTCTACTTCGGCAGAGGGCTTTTTGTCAAGCAAGGTAAATGCTACTGCAAAAATTCCGCCGATTATAAATCCCGGGATAATTTCGTAGATACCTGTAATTGCAGAAAGAGAAGCTCCATTTATAGCGGGAAGCCAGAGCCAGAGCATATCAACAAGTGCACCTGAAACGATACCTGCTACCGCACCCTTATATGTAAATCTCTTCCAGAAAAGCGAGAGAAGAACTGCAGGGCCGAATGCTGCGCCGAAAATTCCCCACGCATTTGAAACGAGGTCCATAATAGCCTGTGCCGCCTTACCCTTACTGCTTGCAATAAAGTAAGCAACAATGGCGATAACAAGAACGATAGCACGGCTTACCCAGAGCATTTCTTTATTTGAAGCGTTCTTTCTTATAATAGGCTTATAAAGGTCGCTCGCAAAGGATGACGCCGCAACGAGAAGCTGTGAGTCGGCAGTTGACATAGATGCAGCGATAATAGCTGCAAGGAGAAGACCTGCAATAAATGAGGGGAACACATCGCGTGCAAGCTCAACGAAGATGAGAGACTGCTTGCCCTGTGCCAAAAGGACTTCTGAAAGGTCTGTACCGTTGGAATACACAAACATTCTGCCAAGGTATGCGATAACGATAGTTGCAGCAAGTGAAAGTATAACCCAGATTATTGCAACTGTTGCGCTCTTTTTAACCATAGAGGGTTTCTCGATAGCCATAAATCTTACGATGATATGAGGCATACCGAAGTAACCAAGTCCCCAACCGAGGCCTGAAAGGATTTCCTTCCAGCTTGCG
>JAZNTQ010000044.1:0-4276 GCA_045591865.1 Clostridia bacterium | reverse complement strand
TTAACACCCAGGCTGTCTACAGTTTCATTTAATAGTACTGTAACATGGTTAAACTCCACGCTTACTCCTCCTGTTAGAAGCTGATTTCTTCAAGGCTTTCTGCAGCTTCCTCAACAGTCATCTCCTCTTCACTCTGTGAGTAATCCTGCCAACGCTGCGCATCCCATATTTCCACGCGCTTGCTTACGCCGATTATAACAACCTCTTTTGAAAGCCCTGCGTATTCGCGGTGTGGCGGTGTGATTAAAACCTTGCCCTGCTTATCAGGCTCCGCCTCGGCTGCACCTGAAAGAAATGTTCTCTGCAAGTAGCGCGCGCTTTTCTGGTTAGAGGGAAGCTTTGCCAGACTTGATGAAAGCTCCTCCCACTCTCTCATAGGATATACAAACAAGCATCCTTCAAAGCCATTGGTGATAATGAACTGTTCACCGAGCTGCTCGCGGAATTTAGCAGGGATGATTACTCTACCCTTTGCGTCAATATTGTGTGAGTATTTGCCCAAGAACATTCAAATCACCTCCACTTTCTTGCACTTTGATGCACTTTCCTACACTTTGACTATATTTTACTATACTTTCAAGAGGATTGCAATACTTTTTTCAAAATTTCTTTGCCTTTTGGCAAGTTTTTTTGTTGAGGTTCAAACATTATCTATATATAGGAAAACAGGGATTTTTTACCACTATATTTTGTAAAACCTTTTACTTTTTCAAGCGTAATTTATTTCAATATTATTAAATGGAATAATTTTTCTCTTTTATAGCAAAATTCACTTGCTTTTTGAGGCATTTTATATTATAATTCACAATGTTGGATATTCTGCTAGGTGCAGCGCGCCTGCTTTGGACAACAAAATTTAATAATACAACGGGGTGTAGCGCAAAAAGGTAGCGCGCCTGCTTTGGGCACCGAGCGCGACCGCCGCCAGTGGCGGATGAAGGGAGTGCGAGTTGCGATAGCGGTAGACAGATGACAAGGTGGCTATGCCACCGAAGGCAGATGTCGGGCACCGCTACGAGGGGCGGGTTCAGTCTTCCACAGAATTGACTGCGAGCGTAACAAAGCATAGCGGTCAAAATTATGCGAGTGATAACGAGTAGATAATTTCGGGCACCGCTATGAGGCGGCGAAGCCGAGGATGCCTCTTGCTCTAAACCAAAAAGACCAAGGCATATGCCTTGGTCTTTCCTAATTCTCTTTATTTTGCTTCTTCGAGGAGCTTTTCTAAATCTTCCTTTGTGTAGTCATACACGTTGTCACAGAAGTGACAGGTGATTTGTGCTTTACCGTCCTCTTCTATAATTTTTGTAAGCTCGTCTTTACCGATACTTATAAGAGCACGGTCTGTGCGCTCGCGTGAGCAGTCGCAGGAATATTTCGCAGGAACGTTATCAAAGTACTCAATCTCGTAGTCCTTGAGAAGCTGCTCTACGATGTCTTCAGGTTTCTTCCCGCTATCTAAAAGCTCGGTGACGGAAGATATTGATGCAATTGTTTTTTCGACGTTATCTATGTCCTCATCATAAGCGCCGGGGAGCACCTGAAGTATAAATCCGCCTGCCGCCTTTATGGAATAATCGACATCAACAAGAACGCCGAGTGCTACCGCGGTGGGGAGCTGCTCGCTCGTTGCATAATACTGGGTAAGGTCCTCTGCTACTTCGCCATTCACGAGGGGAACTTGCCCGATATACGGCTCTTTCAGCCCGAGGTCGCGCACTACTCCGAGCATACCATCACGCCCGATAGCTCCGCCTACGTCAAGCTTTCCTTTTTCATTTAAGGGGAGGTCGACGAGGGGATTAGTCACATATCCTTTGACATTAGCAATACCGTCACTCACCGCTACAACCTTACCGATAGGACCACCGCCATTAAGCTGCAACGTAAGAGAATCCTCGCTGCTTTTAAGCATACTGCCCATTAGTGCCGCCGCGGTCAGAGTTCTGCCGAGTGCTGCAGCCGCAGTAGGTGACATCTTATGAATTTCCTGTGCACGGTTGCAAAGCTCGGTTGTATCTGCTGCAACGACACGGATTGCGCCATTTGAAGTTATTGCGTTAACTATATAGTCTCTCATAGTATTCTCCTAAAAATAAAAGGGTTATGCCGTTATGGCATAACCCTTACAAATCGGCAAACTAAAATTACTTAAGTTCAACCTTTGCGCCAACTTCTTCAAGCTGAGCCTTAATCTTTTCTGCGTCTTCCTTAGAAGCTGCTTCCTTAAGAGTTGTGGGAGCACCATCAACTGCTTCCTTAGCTTCCTTAAGGCCAAGACCTGTGATTTCACGAACAACCTTGATAACCTTAATCTTTTCTGCACCTGCATCTGCAAGTACTACGTCGAATTCAGTCTTTTCAGCTGCTGCTGCACCTGCATCGCCAGCTGCTGCTACTACAGCAACGGGAGCTGCTGCGCTTACACCAAATTCTTCTTCCATAGCCTTTACAAGCTCTGCTACTTCGAGGAGCTTGAGTTCTTTAATTTCAGCAATAATTGTTTCGATCTTACTCATTGTTAACTTACCTCCTATAATAAGTTTAAATATTTTTTATTCTTCTGTGGGAGCTGCTGCTTCTTCGGCAGGAGCTTCTACTGTTTCAGCAGGAGCTTCCTCTACGGGTGCTTCTGCTACTTCGGGAGCAGCTTCCTCTGCGGGAGCTTCTTCCTTTTCAATCTTGATGTCCGCGGGCTCTACGCCGTTATCAACAAGCGCCTGCAATGTACGAGCAAGGTTGCTGATGGGAGCGTTGAGGCTGCCGAGGAGCTTAGCAAGAAGAGTTTCACGGTTGGGTGTAGCTGCGAGCTGCTTAACTTCGTCAAGAGCGAGCACCTTTCCATCCAAGAAACCTGCCTTGATTTCGAGCTGTTCGTGTGTCTTCGCAAAATCTGCGATAACCTTTGCGGGAGCAACTTCATCTGTCATGCTGATAGCGAGAGATGTAGGTCCGTTAAGGATAGGATCAAGCTCGTCAAAGCCAACTTCCTTTGCTGCAAAGCGTGTAAGAGTATTCTTTATAACCTTGTACTCAACGCCTGCTTCACGAAGCTTGTTACGAAGCTGTGTGTCCTCTTCAACAGTAAGACCACAGTAGTCAACGAATACGCCTGAAACTGCTGTCTTGAACTGCTCTGCCATAGAGGAAACTATCTGCTTCTTTTCTTCAAGAACTTTCTGACTTGGCATGATTTCACCTCACAAATAATAATGAAAAAGGGATTCTCTGCCCATAGACGCAAAGAATCCCATTGATGTTTTTAGGAATACTTCCTCGGCAGGGCTTACCTTTATGCCTGCTGTCTATGGAAACTAACAGTGATATTATACACTGCGTTTAAACTTTTGTCAAGAACTAATTTTATTTGATAAAATTAGCCAATCTTGGACGCATTGATCTTGATGCCAGGGCCCATTGTGCTTGCTACTGCAATGCTCTTTACGTACTGACCCTTTGCTGTTGCGGGCTTCGCCTTGAGGATAGCTGCCATAAGAACATCAAAGTTCTCCTTAAGCTTCTCAGGACCGAATGAAGCCTTACCGATGGGGCAGTGGATGATATTTGTCTTATCAAGACGGTATTCAATCTTACCTGCTTTCACATCGTTTACAGCCTTTGCAACATCCATGCTAACTGTACCAGCCTTGGGATTGGGCATAAGGCCCTTGGGTCCAAGGATTCTAGCGATACGTCCGATTACACCCATCATATCAGGTGTAGCGATTACTACGTCGAAATCAAGCCAGTTTTCTTTCTGGATCTTTTCAACGTATTCTTCTGCGCCTACATATTCAGCGCCTGCTGCCTGTGCCTCTGTTGCCTTTTCGCCTTTAGCAAAAACAAGAACGCGAACCTTCTTGCCTGTACCGTGGGGAAGAACAACAGCGCCTCTTACCTGCTGGTCAGCGTGACGAGAGTCAACACCGAGCTTTGCGTGAAATTCGATTGTTTCATCGAACTTTGCGCTAGCAGTTTTTACAACAAGGTCAAGAGCTTCGGCAGGATCATACTGCTTGCCAGCCTCAATAAGTGATGCGCCGGCTACATATTTCTTACCATGTTTCATTACTGTTAACCTCCTTGTGGTTCATCGGGAATTACCCCTCCCACATACTACTCTTAGATTATTCTTCTACTGTTACGCCCATGCTTCTTGCTGTACCTGCAATCATACTCATAGCTGCATCAAGGCTTGCAGCGTTAAGATCGGGTCTCTTGAGTTCCGCAATCTGCTGTAAGTCTGCCTTTGAAAGCTGAGCAACTTTAGTCTTGT
>JAZNTQ010000043.1:0-2880 GCA_045591865.1 Clostridia bacterium | reverse complement strand
ACGGGTAGAATCCCGTGGGGCACGCCAAGGATACAGGCATCCACTTTTGTGGGTGCCTGTTTTGTTTTTTCAGGCATTACAATTGACAAAGCCTTTATCTAAATGATATACTGATATATTATAATGGAAGTAATTTTGTATTAAGCGAGGTAACAACTATGAAAAACTACAAAATCGGCACAAAATGTGTTCAGGCTGGTTACTCCCCCAAAAATGGCGAACCCAGACAGATTCCCATTTACCAGAGCACTACATTTAAATATGAAACAAGCGAAGCTATGGGCAAGCTTTTTGACCTTGAAGCTTCAGGATATTTTTACAGTCGTCTTCAAAACCCCACTAATGACTGCGTTGCGGCGCGTATAGCAGAGCTTGAGGGCGGCACCGCTGCAATGCTCACATCAAGCGGTCAGGCGGCATCTTTTTACAGCGTTTTCAATATCGCTTCCTGCGGTGACCACGTTGTATCTTCATCTGCAATCTATGGTGGTACTTACAACCTCTTTGCAGTTACAATGAAGAGAATGGGCATTGAGTTCACATTCGTTGCTCCCGACTGCAGCGAGGAAGAACTTAATGCAGCTTTCCGCCCAAATACCAAGGCTGTTTTCGGCGAAACTATCGCAAATCCCGCACTCGACGTGCTCGACATTGAGAAATTTGCAAAGGCGGCTCATTCTCACGGCGTTCCGCTTATTATCGACAACACATTTGCAACACCTATCAACTGCCGTCCGTTTGAATGGGGCGCAGATATCGTTACTCATTCTACCACAAAATATATGGACGGCCACGCAAGCGGTGTGGGCGGATGTATTGTTGATTCAGGTAAGTTTGACTGGACGAAATACCCCGACAAATTCCCCGGACTCTGCACTCCCGACGAGAGCTATCACGGTGTGACATACACCGAGAGATTTGGTCTTGAGGGCGCATATATCACAAAGGCTACCGTTCAGCTTATGCGTGACCTCGGCTCTATCCAGTCACCACAGAATGCTTATCTCATAAACCTCGGTCTTGAAAGCCTTGAGCTTCGTATGAAGCGTCACACAGAGAACGCGCAGGCAGTTGCAGAATATGTTAAAAACCACGAAAAAATTGAGTGGGTGCGCTACTGCGGTCTTCCCGAGGATAAAAACTACGAGCTTGGTAAGAAGTATCTTCCTAATGGTTCCTGCGGCGTAATTTCATTTGGTGTTAAGGGTGGAAGAAAAGCAGCGGAAGAATTTATGAAGAATCTTAAGCTCGCATCTATTGAAACACACGTTGCAGATTCAAAAACCTGCTGTCTCCACCCTGCAAGTGCTACTCACCGCCAGATGAATGACGATGAATTACGTGCGGCAGGCGTTGCCCCCGACCTTATCCGCTTCTCCTGTGGTATCGAGGATAAGGACGATATCATAGCAGACATCGCACAGGCACTTGAAACTATCTGATTTTTAGCGAGGTGATATAATGCCTATTAAAATCCCCGATAAACTCCCTGCAGCAAAAACTCTTGCAGATGAAAACATATTCGTAATGACTGAAAAGCGTGCTATGACGCAGGATATCCGTCCGCTACGCATCGGCATTCTTAATCTGATGCCTACCAAAATTGAGACGGAAACCCAGCTCGCGCGCCTTTTGGGCAACACTCCCCTTCAGGTTGAAATCACTCTTGTGCAGATGAGCACTCACAAGTCAAAGAATGTGTCAGAGGAGCATATGCTCGCATTTTATAAGACCTTCGAAGACATAAAACATATGAAGTTCGACGGTTTTGTAATAACGGGCGCGCCCGTTGAAAAAATGAAATTTGAAGAGGTTGACTACTGGGAAGAGCTTTGCACAATCATGGAATGGACCAAGACCAATGTCCACTCCACTTTCCACATCTGCTGGGGTGCACAGGCGGCTATGTATTACCACTACGGTATTCCGAAAGTACCTCTTTCAGAAAAGCTTTCAGGCGTTTATTCACATAAGGCAGTCTACAAGAATTCTATGCTTCTTCGTGGATTTGACGATGTTTTTATGGTGCCTCACTCAAGACACACTACCGTAAGGATTGAGGACGTTGAAAAGTGCAAGAACATAAAAATTCTTGCTGTTTCCGAGAAGGCAGGTCTTTATGCGGCGTCTACTCAAAACGGAAAGCAGATTTTTATCACGGGGCACAGTGAATACGACGCTGATACGCTCAAAAAAGAGTATGTGCGCGACGTAAAGGCGGGTATGAATCCCCTCGTCCCCGAAAACTATTTCCCCGACGACGACCCCACCAAAGAGCCGCTCGTTACCTGGAGAGGACACGCAAATCTTATTTATACAAACTGGCTTAACTACTTCGTATATCAAAGCACACCTTACGATATTGCAGATATTAAGTAATCAGTTCTTATTTCACACATTAAAAAGCAGGCTTTCGGGTGTTTCTCTAAGGGATGTTTAGTGAAATACTTGTAACGGTGCGGAAGTTGGGTGAACAGTTTTGGCTGTTCACCCTTTTCCTTTGCCTTAAATTTGACCTGCATGTCCTATGTGAGTGAAATATATATCGATTTGCTGTGTTGCGCTTTTTGACCGTTTTTCACTTCGTTCGTGTATAACGATTTTGGACACGAAGGTCAATAATACTTCTGGTGTCAGTTCTTTGATGTGAATATACTTCTTAGCCAGTGCAATGAACTTGTCCGTGTTTGTGGCAGCAGATTTGAGTGCTTCAATTTCGTCTTCCAACTCAGGTATCCGTAATTCTATATCCTTTTGCTCCGTTATGTAACTACCGGATAACATCTGAAATTGATCGTCTGTAATTCGATGGAACACATTATCTTCATACAGTCTTTTGAACAAGGATTCCAACTCATTCTTACGCTTTTTGAGTCTTCC
>JAZNTQ010000042.1:0-6325 GCA_045591865.1 Clostridia bacterium | reverse complement strand
ATAAAAAAGCTCTCCTCCACAAAGCAGGAGCACACCTCAAATATCGAGATAATTGATGAAACAAATATCGGAATAGGCGTGCACTATGATTGGGGGAAAGGTGTAGATGCGTGTATTACTATGGAAAAGAATGTCCCCCTTCTTTGCTACAGTGCCGACTGTGTGCCAATTTTAATGTATGCCGAAGATATAAAAGCAATTGCGGCGATACATTCGGGTTGGCGCGGAACTGATGAGAAAATAGCACAGAAAACTGTACAGACGCTTAATGAGCTTGGCGCAGACCCTATAAATATCTATGCTGCAATCGGCCCCTGCATCGGTCAATGCTGCTACGAGGTAAGTGAGGACGTAGCGGAAAAGTTCGGGGAGAAGCACTCCGTTTCAAAAGAAAACGGCAAGTATATGCTGGACCTTGCAAAAGTGAATTTTGACCTCATTCGTGATGCTGGCGTAAAAGAGGAAAATATCTCGCTTTCAGGCATCTGTACCAGATGCAATAATGATTTGTTTTTTTCGCACAGAGGTCAGAATAGAAAAAGCGGCACTCTGGGCGGAATAATTTGTATGGTGGATACCACTAAAAAGGAATGATTTTGTGATGAAAAACACAATTAAATACATATCCCTTATGCTTGTGCTGATGCTTGTTTTGAGCGGATGCAGTGGCAAAAATCAAGGTAATACACAAATCAAAGGGATAAATAAAACAATAACTCTGCAGATGCGCCAGATGGATTCGTTCAATCCCCTTTTTGTAACTCATCATAGCGTGAGAGACGTATTTTCACTATGCTACGAGCCTTTGTTTTCTGTCAATAACAAGATTGAGGCAGAGGGTATTCTTGCAAGAAATATCGAGATTTCGGATGATTGCCTTTCGGCAATAGTTACCCTTAAGGATTCAGTACTCTGGCACGATGGGGTAAAATTCACAAGTGCCGATGTTATCCACACGATAAATATTCTCAAGGAAAATCCGTCTTCGGAATATTCACAGTGCACGAAATATATTGAGTCGGCAGAGCCTATCGACCCTCTTTCTTTGAGAATAAACTTAAGCCGTCCCTACGGACAGATTGCCTATAGCCTCACATTTCCCATTGTCGCGGCGCATAACAGCGAGATTGGCACAAATATGGTGGGCACAGGTGCGTACAAGCTTTCAAAATATACTCCTGCCACAACACTTGCACTCACAAAGAATGATAAGTGGCACGGGGGAGAAGCAACGTATAAGAGCATAGAAATCAGCATCATAAGGGATAATACAGCAGTCACAACCGCATTTAATAAAGGTCTTATTGATGCAGTAACCGACAAGGCTTACGACACACAGAATTCCACTCCGAAGCAAACCACAAGAGTGACAATCTATCCATCAATGCAGTATGAATATATGGCAACAAATCACAAAAGAGGAGTTTTCGCCTCGCAGACAATCCGCAGTGCGATTTCCTCGGCTATAGACCGCAGTGCCATAGTAAAAAATTGCTATATGGGAAATGCAATGGAGGCAAATGCTCCCATACACCCTGCCGCGCAGGATTTGGCAGAATCCTCACTTCTTTCGCAGTATAACCTTTCGGGGGCAAGTGAAATGCTCTTCCTTGAAGGTTATACCATTGACGAAAACACCCGTCTTCTCGTTGGAAAAGACGGAAAGAAGCTTTCCTTTGAGCTTCTTGTAAACAAGGAAAACGCCGAGCGAATAAAGACTGCCGAGCTTTTAGCACAACAGCTTTTTGCCGCAGGAATTGAAGTAAACATAAAAGAGCTTCCCTTTGAGGACTATCTTAAAGCAATAAAAAGCGGAAACTATGACGCATACCTCGGCGGAACTCTTCTTAATAACCCATACGACTACGAAGCGCTTTTGTCAAAAGACGGAGCACTCAATAACTACGGCGGCGGAAGCGACTATATGGAGCTTGCCCTCTCTGCGCTTTGCTCCGCCCCGACTGGCGACTCGCTTTCAGATGCGGCGTTCAATTTCGAGGAGGTATTCCTGCGTGAGCAACCCGTCTGCGGACTTGTGTTCAGGTCAGAATCTCTTATGACATCGCAGAATGTTTTAGGAAAGCTTATGCCGACAGTAAATGCTCCCTATAGAAATATATACCGCTGGTCTTAAGCCATCAGTTTACACATTTTACACCTCTCTGTAATAATATATAGAGAGGTGTTTTCATTATGAATATTAAAAGAATTCTGATTATCGGCGGCGATACGCGCATAGAATATCTGGCGCAGTCTCTCAAAGAAGAAGCCTATGATGTAAAACAGTTTAGAGGGGAAGAGCCTCTAAAAACCGCAGTTTCACAGTGTGATGCGGTGGTTTTGGGGCTTCCCTGCAGCCGTGACGACAAAACGGTAGACGCACCCAATCTCGAAAATGAAATCCTGCTTAAAGACCTTTTTCGCATTATGGGAAAAGATAAGCTTCTTCTCGCAGGAAAAATGTCTGAAGGGATAAAGGCAGTTGCCGATGTTTTCTCGGTAAAGTGGGTAGATTACTTTATGCGCGAGGAGCTTGAAATATTAAATGCAGTTCCAAGCTGCGAGGGTGCAATTCAGATAGCAATGGAGGAGCTTCCCATAACAATTTTCGGTGCAAATGCAGTTGTTACTGGCTTTGGCAAGATGGGGGAGATGCTTTCTCTGCTGCTTAAAAACCTGGGCGCAAATGTGACGGTCTGTGCAAGAAGAAATGCACAAAGAGCAAAAGCGCGTACCCACAGTCTCCACGCAGCTCCGTTTTCCTACCTTGGCGAGTGTATGTCAAGTGCCGATATCGTATTCAACACCGTGCCGCAGTGCGTTATTAAAAGAGAGCAGCTTATGGGAGCAAAGGACGCTCTTATAATAGACCTTGCCTCAAAACCCGGTGGCGTAGATATGGATGCCGCGCGCGATTTGGGAATCAAGGTAATATGGGCACTCGGACTCCCGGGAAAAGTAGCACCTGTCACTGCGGGTAATATCATAAAAGAAACCATCTGCAATATTTTCAGTGAATTAGGTGAATAAAATATGGATGCGACGAATCTTAAGCTCGGCTTTGCATTTACCGGTTCGTTCTGCACATTAAGAGTTGTAACAGACGCTCTTTATAAGGTGAAAGAAAAAGGCTTTGATATATTTCCCATTATGAGCGAAACGGTTTATAAAACCGACACGCGCTTTGGTAAATGCAAGGATTATATAGATGAAATAGAAACTATATGCGGCAGAAAAATAATTGCAAGCGTTACCGCGGCAGAGCCTATCGGCCCAAAAAAACTTATAGATGCGCTTCTTATCGCACCGTGCACGGGCAACACTTTAGGCAAAATCGCACAGGGAATTTATGACGGCTGCGTTCCTCTTGCGGCAAAGGCAACCCTTCGCAATAACTGCCCCGTAATAATTGCTCCGTCAACCAACGACGGACTCTCCTCATCCGCAAAAAACATAGGATTACTTCTTAATTCAAAGAATATTTATTTTGTTCCCTTCGGTCAGGATGACCCCATCGGAAAGAATAACTCCCTCGTTGCAAAGTGGGATTATCTTGTCCCTGCAATAGAAAGCGCACTTTGTGGAAAACAATTTCAACCTATATTGATGTGAAAAAAATAATGCAGTTCATTTTGAACTGCATTATTTTTGCCTAAAAACTTGATTAAACAGGGGATTTATGCTAAAATAATTAGGATTTTTCTAAAACAGGGATTGACTTTAGCGCTTTACCGTGGTAAAATGCTAAAGTGAACTTATTAAAATGGAGTTAGATTTAGATGAAAGTAAACGAAAGCATCTTAAAAACTGAAGAAAAAATCACTCTTGCACTGCGCTCACTCTATCACGAAAGCGGCTATACCCCTTTCAAGATGAGCCGTTTTGAAGAGTACGATATGTATGTAAGAAATAAGAACTTTGTAGGCAGCGGAAATATCGTCACCTTTACCGACCTTGGCGGCAGACTTCTGGCGCTCAAGCCTGACGTAACACTTTCTATAATAAAGAACTATAAAAAGGTAGACGGAGCAGTAAGCAAGGTTTATTATAACGAAAACGTTTACCGTCCTGACCGTGCAACTCACGAGATAAAGGAGATTATGCAGTCGGGAATTGAATGTATGGGCGAAATAGGAGAGCTTGACGAGTGCGAGGTTTTATCTCTTGCAATAAAGAGCCTTAAGACCGTGAGTGAAAACTATATTTTAGATATTTCCTCCGTAGGCATCGTAAAAGGTCTTATAAGTGCCGCAGGAGTAGACAGCGATGTTGAAAAGAAGATGATATCACTTCTCTGTGATAAAAACAGCTCTGCTCTTTTTGCTCTCTGCGAGGAAAATTCTGTAGGCAGTGCAATAACGGATGTGGCAGTAAAGCTTTGCGACCTTTCCGGAAAAGCAATAGATAGAATTTCTGATTTGGAAAAGCTTTGTATAAACCGCGAAATGATGGAAGCTACAGAAGCCCTTAAAAAGCTAATAGTAGCGCTTGACGAATGTAATATGGCAGAGAATATATACCTCGACTTTTCAATTATCGGGGATACAAAATACTACAACGGCGTTGTGTTCCGCGGTTATGTTGATTCTCTTCCCAAAAGTATCCTTGCAGGCGGCAGATACGATAATCTTCTTAAAGGAATGGGAAAAAGCGGCGGTGCAATAGGCTTTGCAGTATACTGCGATATGCTCGAGCGTATCGACACCACTAATAAATCCTACGACTGCGATGTGCTTCTTACTTATGAAGACGGCGCGCCCTCAAGCAGTGTAATAAAAATTGCCGACTCTCTTAAAAGCGAGGGCAAAAGCATAAATATTCAAAAGGAAGACAAAGGTGCAATCCGCTATAAAGAGCGAATCTGCGTATCGAAAGGTGGCGAAACCGTAAATGGATAAACTGCTTAATATCGCACTTCCCAAAGGGAGACTCGGCGAAAAAGTTTACGACATATTTGAAAAAGCAGGCTACGGGTGCCCCTCAATCCGTGAAAACAACCGCAAGCTCATTTTTGAAAACGAAGAAACGGGAGTCAGATACTTCTGGGTAAAACCGTCCGATGTTGCAATATATGTTGAGCGAGGCGCTGCGGATATCGGCGTTGCAGGTAAGGATATTCTTCTTGAGTATAACCCCGATGTTTATGAGCTTTGCGACCTTCAGATGGGAAAATGCCGTATGGCAGTAGCCGCAAAGGACGACTTTTTCGATAACCCCGAGAGAACACTTCGCGTTGCGACGAAATTTCCAAATATCACGAAAAAGTATTACAGTACCTTAAGCCGTGAAATAGATATCATAAAGCTTAACGGGTCTATTGAAATTGCACCCATTTTAGGGCTTTCTGATGTTATTGTCGATATAGTTGAAACTGGCACTACATTAAAGGAAAACAATCTTCGTCCCTACGAAACGATTGTTCCCATCAGCGCACGCCTTATTTCAAATAAGGTAAGCTATAAATTCAAAAACGATGTTATAGGAAAGATTACTTCAGCAATCGAGGACTATCTCAAGGAGAAAAACAATGATTAAGATTTACGACTACGATAAAATAAGCATAGAAGAAATCTTCGCGCGCGATATAGAGGACACATCTTCTATCGAAAAAACCGTTGCCGAAATTATTGAAGATGTGCGTAAAAATGGTGATAAGGCACTTTTTGCCTATGCGGAAAAGTTTGACGGAGGCGCACCCGAGAACCTTCTTGTAACGGAAGAAGAATACGAGGAAGCTATTCAGGAGGTCTCTCCCGAGCTTATAGAAATACTTAAAAAAGCGGCGAAGAATATTGAGCACTTCCATAAAAATCAGGTAAGGCAGGGTTTTGCTCTCAAAGAAGCAGACGGTGTAGTAATCGGTCAGAAGATAACTCCCATTGAAAAGGCAGGTCTTTATGTCCCGGGCGGTACTGCGGCATATCCCTCAAGCGTGCTTATGAACTGCGTCCCTGCAAAGCTTGCAGGCTGCAGCGAAATCGTAATCACAACCCCTGCCAAAGGCGGCAAGGTCAACAGTGCAATTTTGGTTGCAGCGAAAATAGGCGGAGTGGACAAGGTGTTTAAGACAGGCGGCGCACAGGCGATTGCAGCTCTTGCTTATGGCACAGAGTCTATCCCCAATGTTGATAAAATCGTCGGCCCGGGAAATGCCTTTGTTGCAGAGGCTAAAAAGCAGGTTTTTGGCAAGGTTTCAATAGATATGATAGCAGGACCTAGCGAAATCCTCGTTGTTGCAGATGGCAAGAGTAATCCCGCCTTTGTTGCAGCAGATATGCTTTCTCAGGCGGAGCACGATAAGATGGCAAGCGCAGTTTTAGTAACA
>JAZNTQ010000041.1:0-5739 GCA_045591865.1 Clostridia bacterium | reverse complement strand
TCTGATTTATACAGAATTACTTGACATTTACAAAGGACTTCTTACCGATAAACAGGCAGAAGCTATGGAATACTACTATGACAGTGACTATTCCCTCGGCGAAATTTCAGAGCTTATGGATATTTCCAGACAGGGTGTGCGCGACTTTATTAAAAGAGGCGAGGCAACTATTTCTGAAATGGAAGAAAAGCTTCATCTTGTAGAGCTTTTCCGTAGCCTGAATGAAATTGAAGAGCTTGTCGGGGAGCTTCGTAATACAAACAAAAGACTTTCCAACAGTAAGGATATAAACTCTCTTGCTGAAGAGATACTTCATAGACTACAGTTATTAAAGAATGGAGCAGAGTAATGGCATTTGAATCTTTGGGTGAAAAGCTTCAGGAAACCTTTAAGAAACTGCGCGGACAGGGAGTTGTAACTGAAAAAGATGTAAAAGCAGCTATGCGTGAAGTACGTTTTGCACTCCTTGAGGCGGACGTAGGATATAAAGTTGTTAAAGAGTTTGAGAAGCGTGTGTTTGAAAAAGCAACCGGCAGTGAAGTGCTTGAAAGCCTGACTGCAGGTCAGCAGATAATTAAAATTGTGCGCGACGAGCTTACATGGCTTATGGGCGGTGCCCAGTCAAAGCTTGCAGTAGCACCGAAGGCTCCTACCGTATATATGCTTGTAGGTCTTCAGGGTGCAGGTAAAACCACTACTGCAGCCAAGCTAGGCGGTGTTCTTAAAAAACAGGGTAAGCGCCCGATGCTTGCAGGGTGTGACGTTCAGCGTCCCGCCGCAATAAAGCAGCTTCAGGTTGTGGGCGAGCAGATGGGACTCTCTGTCTATGCAGATTTCGAGACTAAAAACCCCGTTAAAATTGCGCTTGATGCGGTTAAAAACTGCGACACATCGCGTTTTGATACCGTCATTATAGATACGGCAGGTCGTCTTCATGTGGACGAAGTGCTGATGGATGAGCTTAAAGAAATAAAGAAGGAAATCCGTCCTACAGAGATTTTACTTGTGGTTGACTCTATGACAGGTCAGGACGCAGTAAATGTTGCATCAAGCTTTGATGAAATGCTTGGAATTGACGGAATTATCCTTACAAAGCTTGATGGCGATACCCGTGGCGGTGCGGCGCTAAGCGTAAGAGCAACAACAGGTAAAAATATAAAGTTTGTCGGTATGGGCGAAAAGCTTACAGACCTTGAGCCTTTCTATCCCGACAGAATGGCATCAAGAATTCTGGGTATGGGCGATATGCTCTCTCTTATTGATAAGGCGCAGGAAGCCTTCGATGAAAAGAAAGCGCTTGAGCTTGAGAAGAAGATAAAAGAGCAGAAATTCGACCTTAACGACTACCTTGACCAGTTAAGGCAGATGAAAAATATGGGTTCTCTGGAGAGTATCATAAAAATGATACCAGGTATGGGCTCAAAGCTCAATGGCGTCAAGCTTGACGATAAGCAGTTTGTCCGCACAGAAGCAATTATCTGCTCAATGACAAAGGCAGAGCGAGAAAATCCCGAAATCATAAACGGAAGCCGCAGGAAAAGAATTGCAGAAGGTTGCGGACTCGGTGTTCAGGATGTAAATCTTTTCTTAAAGCAGTTTAAGGAAATGCAGAAAATGATGAAAATGTTCTCCGATCCTAAAAAGATGAAGAGAATGAGATTCCCTTTTTGATTTTAATTTAATTTAAATATATAAAATTTTTATGAGGTGAAAGAAATGGCAGTAAAAATCAGACTTAGAAGAATGGGTGCAAAAAAGGCTCCTTATTACCGTGTAGTAGTAGCAGACTCTCGCTATCCCCGTGACGGTAGATTCATCGAGGAAGTAGGTACTTACAATCCTCTTACAGAGCCCTCTGTATTCACAGTTGACGGTGAAAAGGTTAAGCAGTGGATTGCTAATGGCGCACAGCCCACAGACACAGTTAAGAGCCTTCTCAAGAAGAATGGTATCATCGACTAATAGGAGAGATATGATGAAGGAACTTCTTGAAGCTATCGTAAAACCCCTTGTTCAGTTCCCCGACGAGGTTAACGTAACTCTTACCGACCGCGAGGATTCACAGCTCCTTGAGCTTCGTGTAAATCCTTCTGATATGGGTAAGGTAATCGGCAGACAGGGAAGAATTGCGAAAGCAATCAGAACTGTTATGCGTGCCGCATCAGGAAAAGACGGCAAGAAGGTTATCGTTGACATAGTAGAAGACTGACGAAAAGAGAATAGCCCTCGGCAGATGCCGAGGGCTATTTTTATGTGCAATTATTTTTCAAAAGAGTTATATAAAACTGTTTCTTCCATAGGTCTGAACTGGCTGTGATAGGGGTGCGGCACAGCATCGGGAGAGGGATATCCCATAACTAAAAGTGCTACGGGTACAACATTTTCGGGAATGTTAAATGCTTCTTTCATCTTGAAAGGGTTAAAGTGCATCACCCATGTGCTTCCCACACCTTCGTTTTCTGCAGCGAGCATCATATGTGTTGCAACTATGCTGGCGTCAATCACACCGCTTGTTTCTCCATCATATTTCCTTGTCCAGCATTCATCCTTGTTATAGCAGATAAGCATTGCGCAAGGTGCTCCAAAGTGAGCACGGGTACACTCGCGCAGCTTTTCAATTGCTTCGGGAGTGTTTATAACGAGTATTCTCTGCGCTTGGAAATTGCACGCAGTAGGAGCAACGTGCGCCGCTTCCAGTATTTTATCAATTGCTTCTTTTTTTAAAGGTTCATCGGTAAAAGAGCGCACCGAAAAGCGCTTTTTGATAAGCTCTGAATATTCCATAATAACCTCCGTGAATCAGTATTTGTATTTAGATCTCATTTTTATAAGGAACCATAAAACTACAATAAGTGATAACGCCTCCGCCACGATAACTGCCGCCCATACACCATCAAGTCCGAACAAAACGGGGAGTATAAGAATTGCAATCACCTGAAACAAAAGCGTTCTCAAAAATGAAATAATTGCCGAAACAAGTCCGTCGTTAAGCGCTGTGAAGAATGACGAGCCGAAGATATTGAATCCGACAAGCAGAAAGGAGAAGCAGTAGATAGTAAATGCTCTCACCGTTATGTCAAGCAGGGCCTTGTCGTATCCTACAAAAATTGCTGAAAGGGGTTTTGCCAGAATGAGCGACACCACCGTCATAAAAAATGAGGAGAGAATAATTATAACGCAACTCATCTTCAGCAGTTTTTTAAGCTCCTCGTGGTTGTTTGCTCCGTAATGGAAGCTTATAATCGGTGCGCTTCCCACACAAAAGCCGATAAACGCTGATACAAAAACAAACCCGACGTACATTATAACACCATACGCCGCAACTCCATTCTCGCCGATAAGGTCCATAAGCTGAAAATTATATAATATGGTAACAAGTGACATAGAGATATTGGTCATCATTTCACTGCTGCCATTAGCACAGCTCTTAAGAAGAGATTTTATATCAAGTCTTGTACGCACGAGGCGAAGAGGTGACTTTTTCGAAAAAGCGAAGTATAACAGAGGAACAATTCCGCCTACGAGCTGACTTATAGCCGTTGCAATGGCTGCGCCTGCAAGTCCCCACTTGAAAACTGCAATAAAAATGAAGTCCAGCACCATATTTGTTACCCCTGCGGCAACGGTAATCCACATACCAAACTGTGGCTTTTCGGCTACGACCATAAAAGACTGAAACTCATTTTGCAGTATAAAAGCAAACATTGAGGAAATCAAAATAGTTCCGTAAAGAATACAGTTTGAAAGAATTTCGCCTCTCGCACCGAGAAGCAGTGAGATTGGCTTTATAAACAAAATTCCCAAAACAGAAACAATCAAAGCGAAAATGAGAGAAACGTAAATAAGCATAGAAAATGTTTCGTTTGCTTTTTCCTTTTTACCCTCTCCCAGAAATCTTGCTACAAGTGCACTTCCCCCTGTGCCTATCATAAAGCCAAAAGCACCTATTATAAAGAAAACAGGGATGATTAGATTTACTGCCGCAAAGGGAGTCTTTCCCGCAAAGTTTGAAACGAATATTCCGTCAACAACGCCGTAAATAGATGTAAAAATCATCATAATAATTGACGGAAGCGTGAATTTCAGCAGCTTTTTATATGTAAAGTTATCTGACAACTGAATTTTCATAATATATCTCCTTTGCAGTATGTTATTTTACCATACATAAGTAAAAAAGGCAAGAGGTTACTCTTGCCTTTGTGAAATCTCGTCGGTGAATATATCCGCAATTTCCTGTGCGTATTCGTGTGAAAAGGAATGTCCGATTACATTTATAACTGATTGTGAGCGTTTGGGTACAACAATTGCCCAACCGTTATCAAAGGTAACCTTTATTGAGTCGTGCGTTTCCTCTTTTCCCACATTGTGATTTTTGCAAAGCTCTTTTATTACTTTTTCCTGATTTGAGACCGCGCAACCTATTTCCATAGAAACTGTGTGCGTTACGGGAATTTCGCTTTGAAGTGCTTCAATAGTGGTGTTTTTTGCATGAAGAAAATCGAGGAGAAGAATAATTGCCCCCACAGCGTCGAACTGATATATAAACTGCTGAAGGTAAGATGTGTGAGTGCTTTTTGAAAGCTCATTCATAAGATAGGGCGGACTTATATTTGTGCGGCAAATTTCGCTTTCATACTTATCCGCCATAATTTCAATGCTGTCAGGCGCAGATACGGGCACAAAAACTCTCGCATTCTTAAAGCTCTTCATAATAATGAGAGACACAAGAGCACAGTAATCAAAGGAAGAAAGCCTTTCCCCCGAATTTTTAACTATTGAAAGCGTTTCGCACTTATAGTCGCAAAGAGCACCGAAGTCGTAGTCACCCGATTTTAAGAGCTTTGAAAATTCATCGCCCGTTTTATCGGTAAATGTGAAATCGCACTTAAGGTCATTAGCGGCACTCTTTAACAGGTCCTGTGCCCATAGGTTAGGACAGTTAATCAGGAGCTTTGCTCCGAGAGGATTTCCCGAAGTGGAATTGATGAGGTTCTTAAGATAGTAAAGCTTATATTCAAAAAGATAATCTGCCTCCAGAATATTTTGTGCACTTTCGCGCTTTGCTTCACCGCTTTCTACGAGCATGGAAAGTTTTTTAAGCTCCTCGTTTTCAATATCCGCTCCAAAAGAATTCATTATATCAATGCTTGCATAAAAATTGCCTTCGTCGCTGTAGCCGCTGAGTGCAATGCCACCATCGAGGCAGTAGAAACGGACAGCACTTCTCGTGATAGGAAGAGGTTCTTCTCCTAAATCGTAAGCCTTACCGCCTCCTGACAAAATGCCTGAAATAAGCGCGTTTTTTAGCATCGTGCTTCCGGGGAAACCACCATCTGAAACTGCTATTTTTTTACCAAGAATGCTAACTGCACTTCTGCCTAATGTTGCAGCAAATTCAGGGGTTATCTCGTAGTTGACAACCCCGCTTGCGCTACCGTCTTCAAACATTAAGCGCACAGAAGTTTTCTCCCATATTACATTCTCGCAGAGGTTACTCTCATCCTCGATATACTTTTCGGGCCAGATATGAACTCCGCTTCGGATGGTACAGTGCTTGCCTATTTTTGTGCCGAAGCCAATTACGCTTCCCTCGTAAGCGGCACTCTCAAAGCCTATATTTACATTCTTGCCTAAAATGGCACCTCGCAGAGCGCTGCCCTCATTGACAGTGCAATTATCCATTATAATGCTTCTTTTAATTCCTGCAAAGCAGTCAACACTCACGCCCTCTCCAATCTG
>JAZNTQ010000040.1:0-26366 GCA_045591865.1 Clostridia bacterium | reverse complement strand
CTCCCCCGTGACGAATTTTCGTCACGGGGTATTTTTTTATTTCAGTTCTATTGCACGGTCGCCTTTATTGGCATTCCCCTTTATAATCGGTTTTACTTCTTTGTAATCGTCCTTATTGCAGACCACCATAGGTGTTGTGAGTTTATATCCCTCACGTCTGATACCCTCAATATCAAATGAAATGAGAAGGTCGCCCTTTTTAATTCTGTCACCGTCTTTCACGTGTGCTTCAAAATATTTGCCGTAAAGTTTAACTGTGTCAACGCCGATATGAAGCAGAATTTCCGCACCGTTATCGGATTCGATGTTTATTGCGTGCTTTGTCTGGAATAGCATCGTAACCTTGCCGTCGCAAGGAGAATAGAGTTTACCCTCGCTTGGCTCAATTGCGATACCGTGACCGAGAGTGTTTGATGAAAAGACTTCATCCTCAACATCCTCCATCGGGATAACCTTACCCCGCATATGCGCATAGAGAATTTCTTCCTTGGCTGATTTTTTTATATTTGTGTCAATGCCAATCTCTGCGGCATTTTCGGAAATAAGCTGCTCTGCACCGCTTGAGTGCATATAGTCCTCAAGATTTGATTTTATTACCGAAACTTTAGGTCCGTAGACTACCTGAATACCGTGTCCCTTTCGTAAAACTCCTGAAGCACCGCTCTGTTTGAGCGCTGATTCGTCGGTAAGTTCAGGCTTTTTAACTGTTACTCGTAGCCTTGTTGCGCAGCAGTCAATATCAGAGATATTGTCCTTGCCGCCAAGTCCCTTGAGTATCAGTGCGCTCACACTGTCAGGCTCTTTTCCTTTCTTTCGTGCTTCAACGTCCTTACGGGTGTAGAGCTTCGTTTCCTCATCATCTGCCTCGCGACCGGGTGTTTTATAATTAAACTTTTTAATCATAAAGTAAAATACTGCGAAATAAAGAAGAGCATAAAGAAGTCCCACAACAATAATCCATATCCAGTTTGTCTTGGCATTACCCTGCAAAACACCAAAAAGCGTAAGGTCAATAAGACCGCCAGAGAATGTCATACCGACACCTACATTTAAGATGTGCATAAGCATAAACGAAAGACCTGCAAGCACGCAGTGAACTCCGTACATTAAGGGAGCCACAAAAAGGAAGGTGAATTCAAGAGGCTCTGTAATACCCGTAAGCATCGCGGTAAGTGCGGCAGAAAGAAGAAGACCGCCGACAATCTTTTTCTTTTCAGGGCGAGCCAGCTTATACATAGCATATGCCGCCGCAGGAAGACCGAATATCATAAACGGGAACTTACCTGCCATAAATCTTGTTGCCGATACTGAAAACTGCGTGGTTGAAGGTGAGGCAAGTTCAGCAAAGTAAATATTCTGCGCTCCTTGTACCAGAACGCCGTCAATCATAGCGGCACCACCGATATCTGTCTGCCAGAAGGGAATATAGAAAACGTGATGCAGACCAAAGGGAATAAGAGCACGCTCAATAATACCGTAAATCCACGTGCCGAAATATCCCGATGCGAGCACAAGATTTCCAAGACTTGCAATCCATCCCTGAACAATCGGCCATATATAAAACATCAATACGCCGACAACGAGGAAAACTATACTGCTTATAATAGGAACAAATCTTGTTCCGCCAAAGAACGAAAGAACCTGCGGAAGCTCAATTTTATAAAATCTGTTGTGAAGTGCCGCCACTCCAAGACCTACTACAATACCCCCAAAAACACCCATCTGAAGTGTTGTGATACCAAGCACACTGGTTGTAGTGTTGGCTGCAAGTGCCTCTACACCGCCCTTTGCCGCAATAAGAGTGCTTATGGCAGTATTCATAATAAGGTAGCTGATAGCACCCGAAAGTGCGGCAACCTCTTTTTCTTTTTTTGCCATACCGATAGCAACTCCCATTGCAAAAAGAAGAGGGAGATTATCAAATACTACACCGCCTGCTTTACTCATAATATTAAGTATAGTATAAAGCAGACCGCCCTCGCGGATGATATTAGTCAGGTTGTACGCATTGAGCGTAGTAGGATTTGTAAAAGAGCTTCCTATTCCAAGCAGCAATCCTGCTACGGGGAGAAGAGCAATAGGCAGCATAAAAGAACGACCTACACGCTGAAGTACACCGAAAACCTTGTCCTTCATAAAAAATCCTCCTTGAATAGTTTCCCTCTTATTGTCCTGTGTTTTGAAAAAAATATGCGTCATTCTATGAAGTTTTCCCCAGCAACAAAAAAATGTGTGGTTGTGTTGTATTCTATATATGTGTAAATAGTCATAGGAGGTGGCTTATATGAACTACGAATCAATGGAAAAAATTAAAATAACTCCTCGTGTGCAGAAGCTTCGTGATATGCTTTTTGAAATAATGCCGCAAATCGAAGCAGACCGCGCAATTATTGTTACAGAAAGCTATAAAGAAACAGAAAATCTTCCTATAATAAAGCGCAGAAGCCATGCTTTCCGCAGTATTATGGAAAAGCTTCCTATTACAATCCGTGAGGGCGAGCTTATTGTAGGCAGTAATACAAAAATGCCCAGAAGCTGTCAGACCTTCCCCGAGTATTCTTTTGAATGGCTTGAGGCAGAGCTTGACACAGTTGCAACAAGATGCGCCGACCCCTTTTATATATCAGAAGAAACCAAGAGTGCTCTTAAGGAAGTACATAAGTATTGGAAGGGAAAGACAACGAGCGACCTTGCTACAAGCTATATGGCTCCCGAGGCTCTTAAGGCTATTGAGCATAACATATTCACAACGGGTAACTATTTCTACAACGGCGTAGGTCACCTTTGTGTTCAGTACGATAAAGTTCTTGCAATCGGTTACAGTGGCATTAAAAAAGAGGCACAGGAAGTTCTTTGCAAGGTTGACGTTTCATGCAGTTACTATTCCGCGCGCAGAAGCTTTCTTGAAGCAGTTATAGAGAGCTGTGACGCGGCTATTGCATATGCAAACCGCTATGCAGCCCTTGCGGAAGAAATGGCAAAAAGTGAAAGCGGTGAGAGAAGAGAAGAACTCCTCAAAATTGCTGCAAACTGCCGTAATGTTCCTGCAAACGGTGCGCAGAGCTTCTATGAGGCGTGTCAGTCATTCTGGTTTGTGCAGATGCTTGTGCAGACAGAAGGCAGCGGTCACTCCATTTCACCAGGTCGTTTTGACCAGTATATGTATCCTTATTTCAAAAAGGATTACGAAGCAGGAAAAATCACTCTTGAATTTGCACAGGAGCTTGTTGACTGTCTTTGGGTAAAGCTTAATGACCTCAACAAAGTCCGTGACGCAGTGAGCGCCGAAGGTTTTGCAGGCTACAGCCTTTCCAGAATCTTATCGTAGGCGGACAGACAAGAGACGGTCGCGACAGTACAAACGAGCTTTCATATATCTGTCTTAATGCAACGCTTCATATACTCCTGCCTCAGCCGTCAATTTCCATCCGTGTATGGAATGGCTCTCCCACAGAGCTTCTTATTATGGCGGCACACGTAACTCGCACAGGCGTAGGCCTTCCCGCATATTACAACGACGAGGTTATCATTCCCTCCATGTTAAGCCGCGGTATTGAGCTTGAAGATGCGAGGAACTACTGTATCATCGGATGTGTTGAGCCGCAGGCTCCAGGAAAAACAGACGGTTGGCACGATGCGGCATTCTTTAATATGCTTCGTCCTCTCGAGCTTGTTTTCTCAAATGGTAAGAGCAGCGGTGAGCAAATCAGTATAAAGACAGGCGAGATTTCAGAGCTTGATACATATGAAAAGTTCTTTAATGCTTACAAGGCACAGATGGATTATATGATAAAGCTTCTTGTGAATTCCGACAATGCGATAGATAAAGCGCACGCAGTAAGATGTCCGCTTCCGTTCCTTTCCTCAATGGTAGAGGATTGTATCGGCAGAGGAAAGAGCGTGCAGGAGGGCGGTGCAATCCTTAATTTCACAGGTCCGCAGGGATTTGGTATTGCAAATATGGCAGACGCTCTTTACGCACTTAAAAAGCTCGTATATGACGAAAAGAAATATACGCTTGCCGAAGTAAAGGCGGCGCTTGATGCTAACTTCAGCGGTGATGCTCCTGTAATGAATGCAGAAGAAGTTACCATCAAAATTGCAGGCGAGCTTGGAAATAGCGGTGCAGAGCTTAACGAAGAAATTATAAAAGAAATTTATAATAATGTAAAAGAAGCACAGGGTGGCGCTTCAAATCCGAGATGGGCGCAGCTTCTTGAGGATATAAATACACTTCCCAAATTCGGTAATGACAACGATATTGATGATGAATTTGCACGTGAGGCTGCATATACCTATACCCGTCCTATGGAGCAATATAAGAATCCCCGTGGCGGAATGTTCCAGGCAGGTCTTTATCCCGTATCCGCAAATGTACCACTCGGTTCACAGACAGGTGCTACGCCTGACGGAAGACTTGCGCGTACTCCTATTGCTGATGGTGTATCACCTGCGGCAGGCAGAGATACAAATGGTCCTACTGCAGCGGCAAACTCCGTATCAAAGCTTGACCACGGTATAGCTTCAAACGGAACGCTCTGCAATATGAAGTTCCATCCGTCAGCGCTCCGTTGCCGCTGGTGTTGTAATCCCGAATCCCAGAGCTTTGAAATTCAGCATATGAATACGGAAGGCAAATCAAAACTTATCGGAAGAGATCTTACTGCAGGCGAGGTTATTGAAGAAGTAAAAAAAGACTTTGCCTACTATCGCCGAAGCGGGGAAGACAACCCTTATAAAACTCTTTGAGGAGTAATCAATTATGAATATAAATGAAATAGAAAACATCGTAAGAAAAACAGCAAATGAATATGCTAACACAGGCGAGGTAAAGATAGGCGTTTCACAGCGCCATATCCATCTTTCCCGCGAGCATCTTGATATTCTTTTCAGTAAGGGATATGAACTCACCAAAAAGAAAACCCTTATGGGACGCGAGTATGCTGCGGAAGAGTGTGTAACACTCGTTGGTCCGTCGCTCAAGGCGATTGAGAAGGTGCGTGTTCTTGGACCTGTGCGTAAGGATACACAGATTGAAATTTCAAGAACAGATACGTTTATTCTCAAGGTCAGCCCTCCCGTGCGTCCTTCAGGCGAAATCAAGGGAAGCGAGCGTATGGTAGTAGTAGGCCCCAAGGGAAGCGTATATCTTAACGAGGGCGTTATTATTGCTAATCGCCACATTCACCTCACTCCGCAGTATGCCCAGCAGCACGAAATCAAAGATGGCGACTGGGTAGATGTGGTATGTCACGGAAAGGAAAAGACCACTAAATTCTACGACGTACATATAAGAGTGCGCGATGATTTTAACGTAGAGATGCACATTGATACAGATGATGCAAACAGTGCAGGTCTTCGTAATGGCGATATGGTTACTATTATAAAAAAATAACATACTCTGCAAGGAGAAAATGAAATGTTTGCAATAGAAAGACAACAGCTAATTCTCGAAAAACTAAAAGAAGATGGTGCAGTTTCCGTAAGCAAACTCAGTCTGGAATTTTCTGTGGCAGAGGAAACAATAAGACGTGACCTTGAAAAACTTGAAAAACAGGAAAAGCTCCTCCGTACTCATGGCGGTGCAGTTCCGATTGACGATAATAAGCACGAGCCTTCACTTGAAAAGCGCAGAAAGATAAATGTGGAGGGTAAGGAAAAGGTAGCGGCACTTGCTGCAGACCTTGTTTCTCCCGGAGATACAATTTTCCTTGACGCTTCTACAACAACCTTTTATATAGCGCGCGAGCTTAAGAAAATGAAAAATATTACAGTGGTTACGAATTCTCTTGACAGTAATGAGCAGGAATGTGCTATGAAAAAGTGTATGATGGCATCATCGTGCAAAAAGATTTACGTATGTGAGAAAACAAAAATCGGTAGAATAGGATTTGCAAAGCTTGCTTCATTTGAAGAGCCTGACTACTTCGTAACGGAAAATATGCCTGATGAAGAAATGAAGAGAAGACTTGAAGAAGCAAATGTAACTCTTCTTATAACACAACAGTAAAATATAAAGTCTGCTAATAAAGTTGGCAGACTTTTTTTATTAAAAATAATTTTCTGTGCATAATAATATAAAAAGTATGAGGTGGTAATAAAATGAAAGTAGCATTTTTCGATGCAAAGCCCTATGATAAACCGTCTTTTGAAAAATATGGGGAAGAGAAAGGAATTAAATTCAAATATTTTGAAACAAAGCTCAACGAGGACACAGCCGAGCTTGCTCACGGATTTGACGCAGTCTGTGCATTTGTAAACGACACAGTAAATTCATCTGTGATAGACAAGCTCGTTGAAATGAATGTGAGAGTGCTCGCGCTTCGTTGTGCAGGCTTTAATAATGTGGATATGAAGTACGCCCACGGGAAAATACACGTATTGCGCGTACCTGCATATTCGCCCTATGCGGTAGCCGAGCACGCAATTGCGATGCTTCTCACATCTATAAGACGTATTCACAAGGCATACATCAGAACAAAGGACTTTAACTTCAGCTTAAGCGGAATGACAGGTTTTGACCTTCACGGAAAAACGGTAGGTGTAATCGGCACAGGTCGTATCGGACGTGTGTTTGTTGATATCTGCCGAGGCTTTGGTATGAAGGTGCTTGCCTACGATAAGTATCCTGCAAAAGATCTTGATAATGGCGATACAGTGCGCTATGTTGACCTCGACACTCTCTTTGCAGAAAGTGATATTATTTCGCTTCATTGTCCGCTCACAGAGGAGACCGACCATATTATTGATGAGCAAAGCATTAGTAAGTGTAAAAAAGGCGTTGTTATAATAAATACTTCCCGCGGTGCTCTCGTTGATGCAGAGGCACTTCTGAACGCCATAAAATCCCGTAAAGTTGGGGCTGCGTGCCTTGATGTGTACGAAGAAGAGTCAGACTTCTTCTTTGAAGACTTTTCAGGTCATATAGTAGAGGACGATACCCTTGCAAGGCTTATCTCAATGCCTAATGTCATCGTAACCTCGCATCAGGCTTTCTTAACCGAAGAGGCACTTTCAAATATTGCCGAAACAACGGTTAATAACCTTACAGGATTTTTTGAAAAGGGAGAGTGTCCCAACGAGCTTTGCTACAGAGGTGGCTCCACAGCCGACTGCAAAAGCGGAAAATGCTTTTAACTAAATACTGGAATAACAAAAACGCATCTGTTGTAGATGCGTTTTTATCCCCTTAACACAAAAATTATACTTGTATCACTTTTACAACCGGTTATAACACAGATTACGAGTAAAATCAAGATATAAGTGTAAAAAATGAGACAAACATAGTATGGAGTATATTATGAAACAGAGAACAAATGCAAACGGAAAAAATCTTATTGGAGAAAGACTAAAGGAATTAAGAAAAAATCCTAATGTATCCCAGCGCGATTTAGCAAGACAACTGCAGCTCATAGGGATTGATATGGATAAAAACGTAATAACTCGCATTGAAACAAATAAGAGATATGTGACTGACTTTGAACTGCAGGCTCTTAAAGAAATTTTCAAAGTAAGCTACGAATATTTAATCGACGGAGAATAGTATTATAAAAAAAGGTAAAGCATACCACTCGGTATGCTTTACCTTTTTTATTATGGCACTAACGGTTAATTTTCATATAAACAAAATTGCGGTGAAAAATGCAAGAAAAAACTGCTACAATTGTGACAGTTTAATTCATTTATCAATATTTTGTTTTGCGGTGTTTATGGAGGAGATTAGAATACGCCGAATTACTCCACAATTGTGCATAAGATTAGAAATATCAGTTATAATTTCTGCCCTTTGCATAAGTTCAAGCCAATATTCTGTCTCGTAGCATTCTTTTAAGGAGATTTGAAGTTTTTATATAAAGTCAGGCTTGCTGTGGGCATATTTAGCCTCTCTTATATTTGCACCTATGGATGTGGCACTTCTTTCAAGTTGATTCACAATAGAATAATGCCCCTTAATACCATCGCCGAGTTTTACAATATCAACAGCAAAGTCCATAGACAAATCCGCTAATTTATTATCCTTCATAAGTATCACCTCAAGATGGATTATATCACAAATTGAAAATAATTCAACAATGAAATCGTTCACTTTTTTCACGATGAAATCCAAATAAGTTTGGATGAAATCCTTGTTACGCTCGGATGAAGTTAAATCCGTCTTTTATTCCAACGAATTCGGATTTCATCACGAAGTGATTTCATCCACGAAGTGGATTTAGTTGAAAAAAGCACCAATCTTGTATCAAGATTGATGCTTTTTTTCTGGTGGAGGCGGCGAGAGTCGAACTCGCGTCCGAAAACATATTCACACAGGCATCTCCGAGCGCAGTCACTTACTAGACA
Organism: Clostridia bacterium; assembly: GCA_045591865.1. Classification (GTDB taxonomy): domain Bacteria; phylum Bacillota; class Clostridia; order UMGS1883; family UMGS1883; genus UMGS1883. The sequence goes on along the minus strand of JAZNTQ010000040.1, from coordinate 18,026 downwards.
TTCCCTCTACCGCCAGGCAAGTGACAGCCCCTGCGGCTTTAGTAGCTTCATTTGTCATGTATGGCGCAAAGCTTAACCATATCACGTTCACCACTGCGTGACGCTCTTATCCGAGCCGTGGTCCTCTCGGTAAGAACGGCCGCCTAATTAGGCAGCGTATGCTACTTTATTGTTAGCGTTTAAATTTAAAAATCGGGATTTTAACGCAGTTCCCACTGCGGCTCGCTTCCCATGCTTCAACATCCCCGTCGAAACCGGTACGCCCCCATATAAAGTTGCCACAAATAGCAGCAACAATGAGTATAACAAAAAATATGAAATTGTCAATATGAAATTATTGGTTCTGCATTTTGAGTGTGCGTTCAATGATTCTTCCTGCATCACGCTTTGCGGCATCTTCGCGCTTGTCGTAAAGCTTTTTACCTCGTGCAACTGCAATAGTAACCTTGACGCGCTGCCCCTTGAGATACATATCAAGGGGAATAAGAGTGAGCCCTTTTTGCTTTATTGTGCCAAGGAGCTTCATTATCTCTCTTTTATGCATAAGTATTTTTTTCGGGCGAAGAGGGTCGCGGTTAAATATATTACCCTTTTCATAAGGAGAGATGTGCATTCCGTGGATAAACATTTCCCCGTTTTTATCTATTTCGCAGTAGCTTTCCTTAAGGTTAACTCTGCCCATACGCACCGATTTTACCTCTGTGCCGAAAAGCTCAATTCCTGCCTCGTACTTTTCTTCTATGAAGAACTCGTGATGAGCGCTTCTGTTTTGTGCGAGCGTTTTTATCATTTCTCTTTCTGCCATCGAGCTTTCCTCCTTCCAGAAGTGTAAAATCTATTCTGCGCGAAATTTTGCTTGCCGCGGCGAGCTTTACTTTTACCTTGTCACCGATAGTGAAGGTGTGTCCTGTGCGCTCACCGGTAAGCGAAAGTCTTTTTTCGTCAAATACATAGTAATCATCCCGAAGCGTTTCAAGCCTTACAAGACCTTCCACAGTATTGGGAAGCATTACAAAGAAGCCAAACCCCGTAACCGAGGAAATTACGCCATCAAATTCCTGCCCAACAAACTTTTCCATATACTCCGCTTTCTTTATGTCGAGAGTGTCTCTCTCGCACAGAGTAGCGGCATTTTCGCGCTCGCTGCATTGCACAGATGCCTCCGCAACGAATTTTTCGAGGTGTTTTTTCATTTGGAGATCGTTTTCAATTGCCGCCTTGAGTGCACGATGACACACAAGGTCAGGATATCTGCGTATAGGAGAGGTGAAGTGACAGTAGTTCTCAAGTCCCAGGCCGTAGTGCCCGTCGTTAGTGTTGCTATACATAGCTTTTGCCATACTGCGGAGAAGCATCGTCGAGATGGCACTTTCGTGCTCGGTGCCTCTTACTTCATCGAGAATGGCCGTCAAATCGTGTGACGCACCATACCCCATATTATATATGAAATGGAGTGTGTTTTCAAGTCTTTCTTCATTAGGAACATCGTGAACTCGGTAAATAGAAGGAATTTTTTTGTTTTCCCATAAATACTTTGCAACAGTACTGTTTGCGGCAACCATAAATTCCTCAATAATTTTATTTGCAAAAGAGCTTTCACGCAGGACTATATCGACAGTTTTCCCGTCCTTGTCAAAAACTGCCTTTGCCTCGGGAATATTGAAATCAATGCTTCCCCGCTCCTTTGTTTTCTCGGCAAGGAGGAGGTATAAATCATACATATCGTGAAGCATCGGGAGAAGATGCGAGTACTTTTCGCAAAGGTCATCGGGCTTTTCCTCAATAAGCAGTCTCACATTATTATATGTCATACGGCTGGTGCTTTTGATAAATGATTTGTGAAAGGAAGAGGAAAGAACATTACCCTCATTATCAAAATCTATAAATACCGACATCGTAAGACGCACGACCCCCTCATTAAGAGAGCATACGTCGTTTGAAAGCTTAACTGGAAGCATAGGAATAACGCGGTCTGCAAGATACACACTCGTTCCGCGCGAAAATGCCTCTTTATCAAGCGGTGACTCTGGCTTTACATAATTACTCACATCGGCAATATGAACTCCGAGACGGTATCCGTTATCCGTCTTTTCAACTGATATGGCATCGTCAATATCCTTTGTATCCTCGCCGTCAATTGTGATTATAGTTTTACCTGTAAGGTCAAGTCTGCCTTCAAAATCGCTGTCTTTTATTACTGCAACTTCCTCTGCTTCCTGAAGAGCTTTTTTAGGAAATTCGAGCGAAAAATCATAGCTTTTTATAACTGAAAGAACATCCACGCCAAAATCGTACGGAAATCCTAAAACCTCCACTATCCTGCACGAGAGCGACGAAGTAGGGGAGTCGTATTCGGTAATCTGGGCAACAACCTTCTGCCCGTTAAGAGCACCGCCACAGTCACGCTGCATAACGAAAATCTCGCCAGGAAGCTTGTCGTTATCTGGAGTAAAAATGCCGTATCCACGCTCCTGCGTATATATGCCCACAATCTTATTGTTGGCACGCGAAAGAACGCGAAGTATAGCGCCCTCGCGGTTTTTATCGCCCTTTTGAGACTTCTTTATTTTAACGAGAACTCTGTCTCCGTTAAGAGCACCGAAAACATCCTCAAGAGCTATATGAATATCGCCCTTTTCGTCTGTAACAAAGCCGAAGCCTTTCGATGTAGAGCGGAAAATTCCCTCCACAAGTCCCATTGCTTTGGCAGAAAAAAGGCGGCCTTTTTTTCCTGCTATAATAACGCCTTCTTCTAAAAGTTCATCAATTATAGAATCAAATTCGCCCATATCTTTTTTGGGGACACACAACAAAACTGCGATATTTTCCCTTGACATAGGTGAGTATTCATCGCTTTGTATAAAGGCAGTAATTTTTTCTTTATGCATAATATCTCCTTGACAAAAAAACAGCGGGTGCTTCAAGCACCCGCGCATTATTGCTTAGCCAAAAATTTTGAGTGAAAGTAAAATTGAAAGAATGATAAAGAGAACTGCAAAAATTGCTGTAAGCTTTTCAAGCATACCCTCACGTGTGTTTGACTTGTTCTTTGAGAAGAAAGTCTCACCCGAGCCGCCCATTACGGAGCTTGCCGATCTGGGATCCTTACCCTTCTGGAACAAAACAATAACTGTAAGCAAAAGTGCTACTACAATATAAATTATGGTAAATGCAAGTTTCATTTTCTACACCTCCGTAAAATAGCGATTAACATCTACATTACTTTAGCATAAGATAAAAGAAAAAGCAAGTCTTTTTTCAAATTATTCCTAATTTTTATTCATTTTAATCATATTATTGATTTTTTTAAGGCAGTATGATAGTATAATAGATATGATATTTTGACTGATTTCGACCTTTTAAGAAAGGGGGCAAAGAAGAAGTGAAGATAAGTCGGGTTATTGCATTTATTATTATATTTGCTATGCTTGTGCCGCTTTGCGTACTGGCAGATAATAGCTTTATAAATCGCGGCGAAGTGGCCGATATGCTTCTTCTTGCGGCAGACTATTATAACCCCTCTCTTGTGCGTAGTGATATTATAAAAGGCTACGAGGACGGGCTCTTGCACGAGGAAAGAAATGTTACGCGTGCTGAAGCTCTCATAATGCTAAAGCGTGCATTTGGTACACTTCCCGTGCCGACAGGACATAATAAGCGCGTGGCACTATCGTCAGAAGATTTTACGGATATTCCGCAATGGGCACAAAGCGAGCTTGAGAGTGTGTTTGACAGCGGAATCGCGGCAGGTACGGCGAAGGGAATATTCACTCCCGATGCCAATGTAACAAAAGAGCAGATGGAGCTTTTTATAAAGCGTGTATATGCACTTTACGGTACCAATCCCAAGGATGATTTTTATGCAGCGGTAAATAAGGAAGCGCTCGAAAAATTGCCGATTTTATCAGGAAATGTCACCGCAGGTACACTTGTCGGTATGCAGATGGATGCTACGACAAAGGTTAATGATATTATTTTAGGCCTTTCTTCTCAAAACAACAAAGTGGGAACAAAGGAGCAGAAAATAGCAGATTTTTATAAGTGTATTACAGATATACACTCGAGAAACGACGAGGGAATAAACCCTATCAGACCATATCTTGAAAAAATCGACAGTATTAAAAATATAACAGAGCTTACGCATATGCACGAGCTTCTTTCAAGTGAGCTTTGCGTAAACCCATTTATAAGCTTTTCACTCACGGTTGACCTTGAAGACAGCACAAAATATATGCTTCTTCTTGAAACTCTGAAGCCATTTGTGAACAAAGAGGTTTATTTAGAAGGGGAGAAGAAAGAGGCTTATATAAATTATCTTAAAGAGCTTCTTATCATAAGCGGTGAAGAGGAAGAAGAAGCCGCAGAAAATGCACAAGCTTATTTTAAGCTTGAAAAGGCTCTGGCCGAGAAGAAGCTTGGGATCGAAGAAGAGCAAAACATTGAGAAACTCTATAGTGTGAATTCATTTAATAAAATAAGCAGAATGTTTCCTGACTTTGACCTTGAGGGATTACTTTCAAATTTCGCAATGAAAAAGGACGAGCGGGTGCTCGTAAAGGATATGTCTCTGGTACAGGAGTTTTCATCGTTTTATAATCAGGCAAATCTTTCCGTGCTCAAAACTGCAATGAAGCTTTCTCTTATTATCGCAGTAAAGGATACTTTAAGTGAAGATTTTATCAGTGCTCAAAGAAAGCTTGACCGCGTCATACTGGGAACAGATGATAAGAGTGATTTAAGGCGGATTGCAGTAGATGTGCTGAAAAAAGAGATGCCCGAATACCTTGGTCAGCTTTACGGTGAGAAATACTTTGATAAAGAAGTAAAAGAAGATATTTATAGTATGACTAAAGATATTATAGGTGTTTTCAAAAAAAGGATAGATGCTCTTTCGTGGATGGACACGGAAACGAAAGAAAAAGCAAAGAAAAAGCTTGATAACATAAAAATAAAAATAGGCTACCCTGATTTCAATGAAACCCATCTTGACAGTGTTGATATTATTCCGCCATCATCGGGAGGAACATATTTCGGGAATATGATTGCCATAAAGAAGGCGTCGGTAAAGCACTACGGATCGCTTCAATCTGCACCTGTAAATCACGACGCGTGGAGAATGGAACCTTATACGGTAAATGCTTCATATAATCCTTCTTCAAACGATATTATTCTCCCTGCGGCAATACTTGCCCAGCCTCTTTATAATAAGAATGCGTCCTACGAGGAAAATTTAGGAGGAATAGGGTTTATAATTGCGCACGAAATAACGCACGCCTTTGACTCTGTAGGGGCAAAGTTTGATGAAAAAGGAAACCTGAATGATTGGTGGAGAGACCGAGACTATAAGGCTTTTCAGGAGCTTTGCGAAAAAGTTGCGACCTTTTTTGACGGTGAGGAGTCAATCGCGGCAATAAGAAATAACGGGCGCCTTACCTTAAATGAAAATATCGCTGATTTAGGCGCAGCGGCTTGTATTACACAGCTTTTGGAAGAAAAGGGAGATCCTGATTTTAAAAAGCTCTATGAAGCGATAGCAAAGATATGGATGAGCACATCTACAAGGGAATATGCCCTCTACTCGTCAGAAACGGATAATCATAGTGACGGAAAGTTAAGGGTAAACCGCGTGCTTGTAAATATAAAAGAATTTTATGAGGCGTTTGATATTGGCGAGAATGACGGAATGTACGTTCGCCCTGAAGAAAGAATTTTAATTTGGTAGGAAAGGATAGATAATATGCAAAAGAAACTTTATAAATCACAGACAGACAAAAAGATTTGCGGTGTATGCGGAGGTATTGCCGAGTTTTTCGAAATAGACTCCACGGTTGTGAGGCTCATATGGGCACTTCTCATTTTTTGTGCGGGGACAGGGCTTCTTGCCTATATAGTAGCGGCGCTTGTACTTCCGGATGAGTGTTGAAAAAGCAAATGAAAAGCGTATGTGTTCATCTGAACACATACGCTTTTTTTAATACTCAAATTTGCAAAGCTTTATTTTCTCAAGACCGAAAGGTCTGGGATTTTCATTTGCTCCTCTTAAAAGATTATAGGGAGTGTTATAGATTGTGATTTCACAAACGATACCTCCATCAAGATTAAATACCTCCAGCATAGGCGTTTCGCTGAAGAAGGTGAGGTTTCGCTTTCCAATCTTTATACGGCAGATATCAAAATCTCCGTGCACAGATATTGCCTTCCCTGACAAATCTGTCTCAGGAAGCTTTACTGCGTAGGTAAGAGCTCCGTAATAGTACTGCATTCCTGATTTTGTAACATCGCTTGCGTATTCATCAAGCTTTGTAAGTGCACCGTCCTTCTCATCAAAATCTCCGCAAAGATACAAAGGCTCAAACGAAGTCACATTGTAAGAATAAAAATGTGAGGGGGTAAGGCTTCTAAAGTCGGGAGTGTAGTTGTTTGACTTTTTGTATTCAAGAGCGAAGGTGTTTTTCCCGTCTGCAATACAGTCAGTTATATTAACTCCCATAAATCTCGGGTCTTTAGATGATGGTGCAAAGCCAGAAATCTTCTTGCCATTAAGCTCAACAAAGTCAAGATTATCTGCGTTTTCGATGTATGCCATTATCTCGCCAATGGAATTTTTATCTGCGTAGAATGGATATTTAACCTTAACAGTTTCCCCGTCGGCAAGAGCATAAAATTCCTTGTGCAGATTATCAATACTGTTTTCCCGATACGATTTTCTGCCAAAGCACACATTAACATTTTTAAGGGGGAGAATGTTTTCCTCTGCGTCAGAAAGAGCAAATAAAACCTCTGCCTCCTCGGTGTGCGGAGTAAATTCGATATCATCGGTGTAAGGGGGAGCAACATCGGCAGACACTTTTTTTGATGCAATAAGAAGGGCAGTTTTGCCTGCCTTAAGAGTGAAGCCGGGCACACCGTCTTTTTCAGGGACTTCATAAAGCTCGCCTGATGCACTGTCCGCCACAAAAATTCCCTTTTGCGATTTTTCTGCAGAAATAAAGGTATCTTCATTTTGAGCAGTCACGAAAATATATTCATCGTCACCGTCTTTTTGCCTTGCTATATAGCAGGTTTTGTCACAGAAAATATCAATTGCGCTCTTATCTTTGAGCGAATCATAGTCTATATCATCATATATTGAGATGGATTTTCCACTAAAAGCGCCAAGCATTTGCTTGTCGGAAACAATCAGTGTTTCATATTCTGAATTTCCTATTCTGACAGTATTTATACATATTTGAGCCATACTCACAAAGAAGCTCTTTTCAACTGCATGGAAAGAAATGCCTCTTTCGAGAAGCTCTTTTGTGATGTCTTTAAAATAGCCTTCGTTTTGCATATCATAAATCACAAGCAGACGTGCATTGCCTTTTGTGTTAGATGCGGCAAAGCACAGCCTTGAAAGTCTTTCCGAAAGAGCTTTTTCAGTATATTTAGAAAGAGAAATTGTGTTATCTTCATACTTTCTGCGGTCAGAAAGAGAAAATGCAACGCTGTCGTACACTATGCTTTCTGCACCGAACGCCGCCATAAATGCACCTTTATTATAACGCATAGAGGAAGGTGCAAGTTTTGGCAGAAAAAGACGGACACAGAGGCTTTTATCAAACTGCTGTGCCACCGTCTGGGCAAGCTTAAGCTCCATAAAATCGGGGCTTTGCGTATCTACAGATACTGAAACAGTATCTGCATAAAGGTACTGCTTCTGACGGGAAATATCCTTTTTTCCACTTACACTCACAGAGAGTGAAAGCGAATTTTCCTCACATTTTTTATAAAGAAGCTTCGTATAGTTTTCCCCAATGGAATCACTTGCGAGATTATAATATATTTCAGTAAAACCATCTTCTCCCGAGAGAAGCCTTTGTGCTCCCTGAGAGAGCTTTTCGCCTGAAAGAGAAAGCGCGCAGGGGAAGTAAGGAAGAGAAGATGAAGGAATATCAATGCTTGTAGAAAAGCCTTTTATTTCGTGTCCCAAAAACCTCTTACATTCGCGGATGTATTTGGCGTAAACTGCATCTATAAAGCTTTCTGTCACGAATGGATTTGTGATGTCGGCAAGCGGAGCACGTGAAGATGCGCGCATCTTACTCATATCGCGAAGGACATTTAGTGACGATGAGCTTTCTTCTATAACTTCATCAAATTTTTCCTCGCCCTTTTTCTGCACGCTTACAAAATCGCGTACACGATAGTCAGGGACACTTGTTATTTCTCCGCCGCCATTTCCGCTGGAGGAAGAATTTTCGTCACATATAAAAAGCTCTATATTGTACTTACCGCTCCTTCTTGCGGCAGTTCTTATAAGTTCAAAATAATCCTCTGAAAGATAGGGGAGAACAAGCCCCTTGGAAACTCTTATATAGACTTTAAAAATCCCCATCTGGGAAAACTCATAAAGTCTCTGGTCTATCTCTTCTGCAGTCGGCTTTGCGCACCAGTCCCATATGACAGAGGGCGAATATTTACTATATGTATTTTTGAATTCACGGATATCCATACAAAAATCTCCTATTTTTCTCATCTCTTTTATTTTAACGTATAAAGAAAAAAAGGTCAATAAGAATATCTCCTGATTTACTGAATATATTAAAATTTAAGTGAATGTAAAAATAAAAAAAAATAGGAGATGAAATAGATTTGCCTGATAATAAAAATGAGGGATATAAATATTTTGGTACAGACGGGTTCAGAGGCGAAGCAAATCTTACACTTACATCAGTTCACGCATACAAGGTAGGCAGATTTTTAGGCTGGTATTACAGGTCAGAGCTTTCGGGATGCAATAAGAATAAGTACCGCCCAAGAATTGTTATTGGTAAAGACACCAGACTTTCAAGCTATATGCTTGAGTATTCCATAGTAGCGGGAATCACTGCTTCAGGTGCCGATGCCTATATGCTCCACGTTACGACCACTCCCAGTGTCTCTTATGTGACACGTCAGGAGGAATTTGACTGCGGAATTATGATCACGGCATCGCACAACCCATTTTATGATAACGGAATTAAAATCATTAACAGATTCGGTGAGAAGCTCGATGATAATACTACTTCACTTATCGAAGCGTATATAGACGGAGATTTAGGCACACTTGGAATTTCAGGTGAAGATTTGCCCTTGCCGACAGGCGAGAGAATAGGGAGAATAGTAGACTATTCATCGGGAAGAAACCGTTATCTGGGATATTTAATTTCTCTGGTATCCCATTCTTATAAATCCCTTAAAATAGGACTTGACTGTGCAAACGGGACCTCCTGGATGGCGGCAAAATCAGTCTTTGCGGCTCTTGGTGCGCAGACGGTGGTAATAGGTGCAGAGCCTGACGGGCTTAATATCAACGAAAACTGCGGCTCAACACATATAGAAAATCTTTGCCGTGTTGTTAAGGAGCAGCATCTTGATGTCGGCTTTGCCTTTGACGGCGATGCAGACAGATGTATCGCCGTTGACGAAAATGGAAATGTTGTAGATGGCGATAAAATTCTCTATATTCTTGCAAAGCGCCTTAAATCAAGAGGAATGCTTAATCACAACACCATTGTCACTACGATTATGTCCAACAGTGCATTACAGGGTGCTCTCTTGGAAGCAGGAATCAAATGCGAACAGACGAATGTGGGAGACAGATTTGTCTACGAGCGTATGCAGGAAAAGGATTATAGCCTCGGCGGAGAAAATTCAGGACATATAATAATAAAGAAATATGCAACAACAGGCGACGGAATACTCACTGCAATTATGCTTACCGAGGAAATATGCGACAGCAAGCTTTCGATAGGAGAGCTAGCCTCTCCCGTAAAGCTCTATCCGCAGTATATCAAAAATGTTCGTGTAAAGAATAAGGCAGCGGTAGTGGCAGACAGCGAGGTTTTAAGAATTCTTAAAGAAATAGAAGAGCTTATAAAAGGGAAGGGAAGAGTGCTTCTTCGCCAGAGCGGAACTGAAAATGTTATCCGCATAATGATTGAAAGCGAAACAGAGAATAAATGCAAAGAGTATGCGCAGAAAATAGCTGGTGTTATTACAGAAAGGGGCTATGGTATTGAATAATTTTTTAGAAACAAATAAATTGTTTGACTGTAAAATCCCCTATCTTAAGCCGCTTTTAAGCTCCTCTAAATACCCCTGGGAAATTATCCCCGATATAAAAGAGTATATAAAAGAGCTTGTCAAAAACGGAATAGAAGGATATGAAAGATTTGCGGACGGAGTTTTAGTTGGGAAAAACGTAAAAATATATCCCACCGCTGTTATAGAAGGATATGCTATAATCGGTGAGGGGAGTGTAATACGCACAGGAGCATTTTTAAGAGGAAATGTAATAACTGGGAAAAATTGTGTTATAGGCAATTCCACAGAGCTTAAAAATAGTATTCTGCTTGATGACGTAGAGGTTGCACACTATAATTATATAGGCGATTCCATCCTCGGAAACGGGGCACATCTTGGGGCAGGGGCAATCTGCTCAAATCTAAAGGCAGACGGTAAGAACGTTGTAATAAAGGCAGAAAAAAACTACGAAACACATCTTCGCAAAATGGGAGCATTTATTGCCGACGAAGCTGATATAGGTTGCGGATGCGTACTAAACCCCGGCACAGTGGTTGGCAGAAATACATCCGTTTATCCGCTCCTTTCTCTGCGAGGAGTATTCCCGCCTGAATGCATAGTTAAGAATATTGACAATATCATAGAAAGAAGATAATAAAAATCCCCTCCTCTTGGAGGGGTTTTTTGTGTATAAATAACTATTTTTTTGTTGTAATAGAAGAACATTTATAGTATAATTAATTAAATAGAGTTTTTGTACAGGAGAAGAAGAAAATGAAAAGAACAAAGAATATGTCAGCGCTTTTATTGACTGCTGTTTTAGTTTCCATTTTAACAGGATGCACAAGAACAGAAGTTCCCGACATTATGAATAAAAAAGAAGCAAAAGCAGTAGAGATGGTTAAAGAGGCAGAGCTTATTCCCATCGTTGAATATGAATACCGAGAAGACGATGAAAAGGGAAAGGTCTTTAAGACGAGACCCAGGATTACTGCAAGCGTCAAGAAAAACACAGAAGTTGTTATTTATGTTTCAAAAGGTCCCGAAAAAATTGTTGCGAAAAGTGCGTACTGCAAATGGAGCGCAATGGGTAAAAACAAGGATAAGTGGGAATTTACACTCCCTTATGTTGACAAAGGAATTTTGTACATAGATTGCCATAATGTTGTTTTGAGTGACAGCGTAAAGTGGGAAAAGAGCAGTGAAGAGGGAGTAGGCATTGCAGAGGTATCTCTTACAGAGGATTTTGAGGAAATAATTCCTGCGAAGGTGAAGTTTGATAAAGAAGCTTTTGCTTCGTATGAGCCCCAGCGCCTTATTCTGGCAGTGCCGGTCGAGGCACTCAAAGATGAAAAGCCCGCTACGCTAAGCTTCAGGCTTGCGGCAGAGAAGAATGGCAAGCGTGAGGGCGTAAGAGTAGATTTTACAATTACCTGGTGATAAATATGGAGTTTATTTCAAAAACCTTTTCCCAGCTTTCTGCAGGAGAATTATACGAAATCTTAAAATCAAGAACAGAGGTTTTTCTTCTTGAACAGAAAATAATCTGTCAGGATATGGATGATGTAGATTACGAGAGTCTTCATTGTTTTCTCTATGACGGAAAAAGAGTGCAGGCATACCTTCGTGCATTTTTGTCTGGTGATGAGGAAGTTACAATCGGCAGAGTAATATCTCTTGAGCATAAAAAAGGACTCGGACGCGAGCTTATGCAAAGAAGTATTGAGGAAGTAAAAAAGCATTTCAACTGCAAGAAAATAGTAGTTCACGCACAAAAGCAGGCAGAAGGATACTACGAAAAAATGGGCTTTAGTACGGTGTCAGGCGAATTTATGGAAGAGGGCATCGTTCACGTTATGATGGAAATGACTTTATAAAGGAGTATCAATATGACAATAAAAGAAATTGTTGCCCAGAGTTTCGGAATTATTGGACTTATCATCATCGTATGGTCTTTCCAGTGTAAGAAAAATAAAAACTTTTTCCTGATGCAGGGAATAGGCAGCTTTGCGTTTGTTATAAATTTTCTCCTCATAAATGCATACGCAGGTGCACTTTTTAATCTTACAAACCTTGTAAGAGGACTTCTTTTCTCAAAGGAAGATAAAAAGGCATGGAAGCTTGTAGCAGTCAATGCGCTTTATACTGCCTGCTTTGCTTTTTCCACGTACATTGCGTGGGGAGACTGGTTTATGATTTTTATTGCTTCGCTTCCTTATGTGACGCTCTTTATAATGAGCATACTTATGTGGATGGGTAACGGAAAGCATATAAGATATTTTCAGGTTTCGCTTATGTCACCTGCTTGGATTGTACATAATATCTTTAACTTCAGTCTCGGCGGAATACTGTGCGAGTCCTTTAATATGGTTTCGTCGATAGTAGCACTTGTAAGATACAGGAAAGAAGGCTTCAGCAGTAAGTAAATAAAGCCTTTCGGGAGGAGCTAATAATGAAAGAAATAAGACTTAAAAACATAATAATGCTTACTGTTGCAGGACTTATAAATGCGTTTGGCATTACTGTGTTTCTTGCACCTGTAAAATTGTACGACAGCGGAATTTCAGGAACCGCGATGCTTCTTTCGCAGATAACTCCCGAGTACTTAACGCTTTCGATTTTTTTGCTTATTCTTAACATTCCGCTTTTTATTTTCGGCTATAAGAAACAGGGAGCACTTTTTACATTTTATTCCTTGTATACAGTTGTAATCTACTCGCTTGGCGCGTGGCTTATAACGGATATTCTCCCGATTGACGTATCTCTTGCGTCACCTCTTGCAGGTACAGACCTGCTTCTCTGTGCCCTTTTCGGGGGACTTATTTCAGGTGTTGGCAGCGGTATCACAATCCGCTTTGGCGGAGCTATTGACGGTATCGAGGTTATGTCAGTAATATTTGCAAAAAAACTCGGTGTAACAGTAGGCACCTTCGTTATGGTTTACAATGTCTTTTTGTATATAATATGCGGATTTGTTATGGGTAGCTGGATATTGCCGCTTTACTCAATCGTAACTTATGCCGCAGGACTTAAAACAATAGACTTTATAGTAGAAGGCCTTGACCGTTCAAAGGCGGCAATGATAATTACCTCAAAGCCGGATGAAATTTCAAAAAGTCTTATGGAAGCGTTTGAATGCGGCAGCACAAAGATAGCGGTAAAGGGCGGATATTCAAATGCTGACAAAACAATGATATATTTTATACTTGACCGTTTCCAGATTTCAAAAATGAGAGATATTGTGCACAATATCGATAATGGTGCATATATAACAATTACCGAGGTTGCTGATATTTTCAAAGCGAATATGTGAGGGAAGAGGAAAGATGATTTTTTTCTATATAAGACACGGAGAACCAATATATAATCCAGACTCTTTGACTCCTCTGGGGATAAAGCAGGCAGAGGCGGTCTCTAAAAGACTTTGTGTTTACGGAATAGATAAAGTGTTTTCCTCAACGTCAAACAGAGCCATACAGACCGCACAGCCTACCTGTGACGCGCTAAAAAAAGATATGACCCTTCTTGATTTCGCGAACGAAAAATGGGCGTGGGATGAGCTTGTCGTAATGAGAAACGGAAAGAAAAGATGGCTTTTTCAGGATGATGAAATGAGAGAGCTTTTTGCAGACAGCTCTGTAATTTCTCTCGGCTATGAGTGGTATAACCATCCTTCTCTTGCCCAATACAAAAAAGGCTTTGAAAGGGTGCAGAAACACTCTGACGAGTTCTTCAAAAGCCTTGGTTATGAACATACAAAAAATACAGGTAAATATAATATTATAACACCGAATAATGAGCGCGTAGCTCTCTTTGCGCATCAAGGCTTTGGAATTGCGTTTTTAAGTGCAATGCTTGATATTCCTTACCCGATAGTTGCAAACCATTTTGATATGTGTCATTCTGGAGTTACCGCAATAGAATTTGAGGAGAAAGACGGATATGCGATCCCCAGAATGCTTACTCTGTCATCAGACTCGCATCTTTACAAAGAAAATCTCCCCACAAAATATAACGGGCGTATAGATTTATAAAAATTAATGAGAGTGTAATTATTGATTTTGCACAGTTTGGGGTTGATTTCCCCGATAGCGGGGAAAATGTCCGAAGGACAAAAGGGGCACGCCTCGGGCAGAGGGGGGCACTTTTTGTGCAAAACGCCCCGTTAATGATTTGAAAGGAGAAGCGATATGAAAGCACTCATTACAGGCGCAAGCTCTGGCATAGGCTATGAAATGGCAACTATCCTTTCGGAGAAGGGATACGATATAATAGCCGTCGCAAGAAGAGAGGATAAGCTTGAAGAACTTAAAGAGAGTCTTGATACAAATGTTGAAATACTCTGCCTTGACGTTACAAAAGATGAAGACCTTGAAAAAATAGCCGCTCGTGTTGAAGAGGTTGATATTTTTATCAACAATGCAGGTTTTGGCGTCTTTGGAGATTTTTGTTCATCACCTCTTGAGGACGAGCTTAAAATGATGAATACAAACGTAAGGGCAGTACATATTTTAACGAAACTTGCCGCACAGAAATTCAAGGAAAGAAACAGTGGCTACATAATGAATGTAGCATCTATTGCCGCATTTTTCCCGGGGCCGCTTTTTTCGGCATACTATGCATCAAAAGCGTATGTTTACAGACTTACTCTCGCGCTTTTCGAGGAGCTTCGCCGCGAAAAATCTAATGTAAAGATAAGTGTACTTTGCCCCGGTCCTATCAAAACGGAGTTTGAAGATGTTGCAAAGGTCAGCTTTGGAAATGGAGACGAAAAGGGCAGAGGTCTTATTATAGCCGACAAGAAAAAGGTAGCCTCCTATGCCATCGAGCAGATGCTAAAGGGAAAGCTTATAATAATCCCTGGAAAGCTTATGAAAATAGCGGTATTTTTCAGACGTATTCTGCCCGAAAAAACGCTTTGCAGACTGCTTTATTTTTTGCAGAGCAAAAAATTCGTACAGAAATAATATCGGGGGTAATATTATGAAGAAAACACTTGATAAAAAAGCATTTTATACAAAGATTTATAAAATGCTTGAGAATATAACACCGTTGCCCGTTGATTGCGGAGAGCTTTGTAACGGGGCGTGCTGCACAGTCACAGATGAAATAACTGGGATGTACCTTTTCCCAGGGGAAGAGGTAATGTATGAAAACCTTCCCAAATGGGCAGAGATTCACGACACCGATTTCACCTATGACGGCGGAAAAGAGGTAAATCTTATCACTTGCGAGGGAAGATGCAATCGTAAATTAAGACCTCTCTCCTGCAGAATTTTTCCTCTTGTACCCTATGCAAAAAGGGGAGAAGACCTAAAAATCGTAATGGATGTCCGCGGAAGGGGAATGTGTCCTCTTGCAACTGCGATGAAGGTTGAGGATTTATCGCCTGAATTCGTTGAAACAGTAGCAAAAACTATGAAAATGTGTATGCTTGTTCGCGAAACACGTGAATTTTTATATGCACTTTCCGATTCGCTGGATGAATATAAGATTATCTGAGGAGGATTTTGTATGAGTTACAATTTTGCAGTAATTGACCTTGGCTCCAACTCTGTCCGTATGAGTGTGAATGCGCTCGAAAAGGACGGAAGCTACCGCCTTCTTGAAAAGCTTCGTGCGACAGTAAGGCTCAGTGAAGGTATGACAAACGACAATTTCCTCAAGGAAGCGGCTATGAGTCGGGTGATTGATGCAATTGTGGAATTTGTGAAAGTCGCAAAGAATTATAAGTGTGCATCAATTGCGGCAATAGCTACCGCAGCACTGCGAAATGCGGCAAATAAAGACCTTTTCCTTGCTCGTGTAAAAGAAAAGGCACAACTGCAGTTTGAAATCATAAGTGGAGAACAGGAGGCTTATTACAGCTACCTTGCAGTAAAGGAAACTGTCGGCATAAAGGACGGCGTCATATATGATACGGGCGGCGGAAGTACGGAAATAACGCTTGTGAGAGGTGGCGAGGTAAAAAGAGCAATCAGCCTTCCTCTCGGTGCAGTTATTATGACAGAGCAAATGAAAAACAGAAGCCAGATGCAGCTTTATAAATATGTTTCCTCGTATATAGGAGGAATTGACTGGCTCGATGAATGTGAAGGACTTCCCCTTTACGGAATAGGTGGAAGTGCACGTGCTATGGCTATGCTTTATAAAAAGCAGTACCTTTCACCTGATTTGGTGGACGGTATAAAAATCCCTTACCACGCAGTAGCAAAAATATATCAGGGCATTTTTGCAACACCCCTTGAAAAGCGCAAGGATATTAAGGGAATGGACATTTCTCGTGCAGATATTATTCTTGCAGGGCTTACTCCCGTAAAGGTGCTTATGGATATGATTGGATCTCCCCACGTATCAGTATGTGCCGCAGGGGTAAAGGAAGGCGTATTTTTCCGCCTCAAGGACGAAATTATAAGGAGTAAAATGTAATGAGTCTCAACATAGTATTGGTAGAGCCTGAAATCCCGCAGAATACAGGTAACATTGTGCGTACCTGTGCGGCTACGGGAACAAGGCTTCACATAGTAAAACCGATGGGCTTTGAAATAGATGATAAGAAGCTCAAGCGTGCAGGCCTTGATTACTGGCATTTTCTTAATATCCAGTATTATGAAGGACTCGATGATTTCTTCAGTAAAAATAAGGGAGGGCGATTTTTCTATCTCTCGTCAAAAGCGCCTGCATCATACACAGAGGCAGAATTTCAGGACGGTGATTTTTTGCTTTTCGGTAAGGAAACAAAAGGGCTTCCCGAAAAACTTTTAATAGACCATCCCGAGCGTGCAATCCGCATTCCTATGATATCGAGCGCAAGATGTCTTAACCTCTCAAATTCCGTCGCAATAGTGGTTTATGAGGCACTTCGACAGGGCAATTTCAAAGCCTTAACAAAAGAGTCAGACTACCTTTATGGAATAATAGATTAGAAAAGTTCGTCAGGAGCATTTCCTGACGAACTTTTTTGTGCGATTTTTATTTCAAAATATAGTTGTTTTTTAATTCATTTTATTATATAATAAAATGGCGTAAGGAGTGATTGTTATTTTTTGCAGAACAATTTACGATATAAAGTCAATACTCGAGCGTGACCCTGCGGCGAGGAACGCCCTTGAGGTAGCTCTTCTTTACCCCGGATTTCACGCGGTGCTTTTCCACCGCTTTTCACATATGCTTTATAAGTGCGGACTTCGTTTTATTCCGCGTCTTATAAGTCAGCTCGTGCGCTTTTTCACGAAGATAGAAATCCACCCGGGTGCAACTATCGGAAAAGGTCTTCTTATCGACCATGGTTGCGGTGTCGTTATAGGTGAGACAACCATTATCGGTGACAACTGTACCATATATCAGGGTGTAACCCTTGGCGGTACGGGTAAGGACACAGGAAAGCGTCACCCCACACTTGGTAACAATGTTATGGTCGGTGCAGGTGCGAAAATACTCGGTCCTTTCACCGTGGGTGATAATTCCAAAATCGCCGCAAATGCAGTCCTTCTTCGCGAGGTTGAGCCTGACAGTACTTGTGTAGGCGTTCCTGCGAGAGTAGTAAAGCGCGGCGACAAGAAAGTTGACGACCTTGACCAGATTCATATTCCCGACCCTGTGAGCCAGGAGCTTTGCCGAATGGGAGCAAAGATAGATAAGCTCACGGCAGAACTTGAAGCATTAAAAACGGATACCAGACAATAGCGAAAGGCAGTGACAAAATGAAATTATATAATACATTAACCCGTTCAAAAGAGGAATTTAGGCCGCTCACCGAAGGCGAAGTAAAGATGTACTCCTGCGGCCCCACAGTTTACAACTATTTCCATCTTGGAAATGCACGCCCCTTTATTGTGTTTGACTGCTTGAGACAGTTCCTTGAATACAGAGGATACGACGTGAAGTTCGTGCAGAACTTTACAGATGTTGACGATAAGCTTATAAATAAGGCTCGCGAGGAGGGTACAACAGTTCCCGAAATTGCGGAGAAATATATCAAA
>JAZNTQ010000039.1:0-12020 GCA_045591865.1 Clostridia bacterium | reverse complement strand
GTGCATATTTTCCGTTTATGATTACCCTTCCTTTTCCTGAAAGCATACGAGGGTATCCGTCCGCATAGCCTACGGGAATAGTCGCTATTTTCATATCATTATCTGCAGTGAAGGTTCTTCCGTAACTCACACTCTCGCCTTTTTTAATCTCTTTTACAAAAGCAACGTGTGAACGAAGCTCCATCGCACTCTTAAGGTCAAGAGTGCTTTCGCTTAAAAATTCAGACGGATAAAGTCCGTAAAGAATTATGCCGGGTCTTACCATATCAAACGCAAAATCCGTGTGCTGAAGTATCGCACCGCTGTTTGCACTATGGTAAATTTCGACCTCTACCCCACGTACTTGAAGCATTTTCTTAAAGGTTATAAATCGCTCTGCCTGAATTTCAGTAAACTCTTTATCTTCCTCATCAGCAGTTGAAAAGTGAGTGAATACACCTTCAACCTTTATTCCGGGAAGATTTGAAATTTCCTTGATTTTATCGGCATATTCTTCTGTCGGAAGATAGCCAAGACGCGACATACCAGTGTCAACGGGGATATGTATCTTTGCAGTTTTCTGAAGTCTTTGTGCAGTTTCGGAAAGAAGTTTTGCTTCATCAATTGCGAAAATAGTAAGCGTTACATCTCCTAGAATTGCTTCCTCAAATTTTTCGGGGAAGGTATGACCTAAAAGAAGAATCGGGTTTTTAATTCCTTCTTTCCGCAACGAGATTGCTTCCTCAACTATCGCGACTGCAAAATAGTCACACTTGTCGCAAAGCAGCTTTGCAGTGAGCGTTGCTCCGTGTCCGTATCCGTCTGCCTTGATGACGGGCATTATCCTCACGTTTTCGGGGAGAGACTTTCTTATTTCATTAAAATTATGTTTTATGGCGTCCTTATTAACGTAGGCGCATATACGCGAATTTTGCATTTTAATCAATCCTTAAAAACAGAGATATTTTCGAAAATATATGCAATCCAGCTTGCTACTGTGAAGATTGCGGCAATCCAGATAAGAATACCTGCAATTTGCGCCTTTGCGAAAGCGCAGAAAAGCATCGCAAAAATGATTGCAAAAAGCTGCACATTTGTCTTTATCTTCCCCCACCAGGAAGCTGCGATAACCTTGCCCTTTGAAACCGCTACAACTCGCATACTCGTCACAAAAAACTCACGCGCAATTATAATGATGGGCGCCCATACTGATACAACCTCAAGCTCGATAAAGCACAAAAGAGCGCCAAAAGCGAGAAGCTTGTCGGCAAGAGGGTCCATTATCTTGCCAAAAGATGAAACGAGATTATATTTTCTTGCGAGATAACCGTCAAGAAAATCAGTGATTGATGCAAGTGCGAACACGATAAGTGCGGCTATATAGTGTCCTTTAAGCATAATCGCCATAAAAATCGGCACCATAATAATTCTTGCCATAGTAAGTTTGTTGGGTAAATTCATAATCATTCCATCCTTTCGTTTTCTTCGCCGTAAATATCATATACATCGGCAGACTTTATTGTAACTTCCGCAAATTCGCCTGCATCAAGTTCCCTGTGTGCACCGAAATAAATTTTGGGGTCTATTTCAATGCTCTCTCCACCGCTTCTTCCGTAGTAGAGATTTTCCTCGAAGCCTTCGGTAATTACTTTTACGGTTTTTCCAATCATATTTTTATTTCGTTCATAGGAGATTTCCTGTGAAAGCTCCATTACGATATCGCGGCGCTTTTCTCTTATTTCTACTGGAACTTGTTCTTTCATTCTTGCGGCAGGAGTCCCTTCCTCGCACGAATATGCAAAAACTCCGACACGGTCAAATTTTGCTTCTTTCAGAAAATCTAAAAGGTCACTGAATTCTTCCTCGCTTTCCCCTGGAAAACCTGTGATAATACTTGTGCGAAGCGTTACTCCGGGGATTTCTTCTCTTAAGGTTTTGATTAGTTTTTCAAGCTTTTCGCGGGTAGTTTTTCGCCCCATTCGGCGAAGAACACTGCTTGACCCGTGCTGAACGGGAATATCAAGGTATTTTACTATTTTTTCTTCGTCGCGGATTGTTTTTATAAGCTCTTCATCGATTTCCTCGGGATAAGAGTAATGCACTCTCACCCACTCTATTTTTGGAATTTCACAAAGCTTTCTCAAAAGATCTGAAATTCTTTTTTCTCCGTATAAATCTATACCATAACGCGTTGTATCCTGAGCAACCACAATTATTTCGCGTACGCCATCTTCGGCAAGTGCTTTTGCTTCAGCGAGAATATCCTCTTCGCGTCTGCTTCTGTATTTACCTCTTATGTAAGGAATTGCACAGTAGGTACACTTATTGTCGCACCCCTCGGCTATTTTAAGATATGCAGTATAAGGAGGCGTCGTGCGGACTCTGGGGAGATTTTCCAAAACATCCTTATCAATATCATATATATAAGCTTCTTTTTTCCCCGAAAGTCCTTTTTTTACTGCATCTGCAATCTCATCAAAAGCAGTTGTACCAATGATTATATCAACCTCGGGAAGTTCTTCTTTTATTTCGTCACAAAAGCGCTGTGCAAGACATCCGCATACTACAAGAAGGCGGCAGTTTTCTTTCTTATACTCCGCCATTTCCAAAATTGTGTCGATAGACTCCTGCTGTGCGCTCTCGATAAAGCCACATGTGTTTATTACTATGACTTCTGCTTCTTCGGGATTTAGGGTAATCTCAAAACCATCCTCCAAAAGAAGTCCCATCATATTTTCTGTGTCACATAGATTTTTATTGCAACCCAATGATATAAAGCCGATTTTAGTCACCTTTTCACCTTCAATCCTCTACATCAATATCTTTGAATGAACTCATTTTGTTCATTGCTCCCTTTATTTCTTCGGAGGTGAATCCTCTGCGCATAAAGAAATTGAATATCCTTGTTCGTTCTTTGATATTACTGAAATCTGAATCTTTGAACCTTTTTTTCATTATGGAAAGCACACGGTCATCCTCTATCTCAGCAAAAGCATCTTCTATCGCAAATTCAACAGCTTCGTGGTCAATTCCCTTTCGCAGTAACTCTGTGCGAATTCTGATTTTGCCCCACTTTTTAAGGTTTATCGCATCATGAATAAAGTGGGAAGCATAGCGCTTGTCATCAATATATCCGTAGCTTTTCAAAAATTCCAGCGTATCTTCAATTTGAGCCTCTTCATAGCCTTTTTCTTTAAGTTTTTCGCAAAGCTCTTTTTCAGTTCTGTCGCGAAACTCTATAAGGCGCAGGGCATAATCTCTTGAGTTAATCATTTAAAAACTCCATAAATACTAAATTCGCACAGTCGGTTCCTCTGTTGGAAAGAAAAAGCCTTCCGTTTTCTTTCCTCAAAAGTCCTTTTTCAATTAAGGGATTGACCCTTTCGGGAAATTCACCTTTATAAATAACTCCGTCTGTCATACGAAGACCGAGCATAAAAAGTTCAAGCGCCCTCTCCTCCTGTGATATGGGAGTATAGTCAAGCTTTCTGCCCCCACCTTTTATATATGTTTTTATATCTGATACGTTGCAGTAGCGTGCACCTTCATAATACGAATGTGCACCTGCACCGAGGCCTATATATTCCTCATCCGTCCAGTATCCACAGTTGTGACGGCTCTCATATCCCTTTTTAGAGAAGTTTGAAATTTCGTATCTCTTAAGCCCCATATCCGAAAGTCTTTTAGTTGCATAATAATACATTTCTCTTTCAGTGTCCTCCTCGGGGAGATTAAGCTCCATATCATAAAATGGAGTACCTTCCTCTACGATAAGCGAATACGCCGAAACATGGGGAGGCTTTATTCTTTCTACGCAGGAAAGCGTTTTTTCAAGGCTTTCCATAGTCTGATAAGGTGTTGCAAGCATTAAATCAAGGCTGAAATTCGTAAAGCCTGCACCTTTTATAGCATCAACACTTTCAAAGATTTCCTGTGCGGTATGAATTCTGCCGAGTGCTTTAAGCTCATTATCGTTAAAAGACTGCGCACCAAGGCTTATTCTGTTAACGCCACGCTCTTTAAGAGCATATAAAATCTCTTCACTTACCGTGCCCGGATTTGCCTCAACTGTAAATTCGCAATCATTTGATAGCACTAGATTTTCATTCACTGCATCAACAATCTTTAAGAGATAATCTCCGATTGCAGTAGGCGTGCCTCCGCCGATATAGACGGTTTTTGTAGAAGTTCCCTTTATACTTTCAATTTCCTTTATGAGTGCATCAGTGTAAGAGGCGAAAAGCGCCTTATCCGTAACGGAATAAAAATCGCAGTACAGACATTTTCTGATGCAGAACGGAATGTGTATATAAATCATATCAATCAAGCTTAAGAACAGACATAAATGCCTCCTGCGGAAGCTCTACGCTGCCGACCTGACGCATTCTCTTCTTACCTTCCTTCTGTTTTTCAAGAAGCTTTTTCTTACGGGTGATATCACCGCCGTAACATTTTGCAAGCACGTCTTTACGCATAGCTTTGACAGTCTCACGCGCAATTACCTTGCCGCCGATTGCCGCCTGAATGGGAACCTCGAAAAGCTGACGCGGAATAGTTTCCTTAAGCTTTTCGGCAATTCTTCTGCCTCGCGCATAGCTCTTTGTTGAGTGAACGATGAAGCTTAATGCGTCGACAACGTCGCCATTTAAGAGAATGTCAAGCTTTACAAGGTCGCTCTTTACATATTCGCCCATTTCATAGTCAAAGGACGCATAGCCGCGGCTTCTACTCTTTATTGCATCAAAAAAGTCGTAAATAATTTCATTTAAGGGAAGCTCGTAATGAAGGTCGGCACGCTCGGAATCAAGATATGTCATACCGATATAGCTACCTCGCCTGTCCTGACAAAGCTCCATAATTGCGCCAACGTATTCCTGCGGCACAAAGATATGCGCATTTACGAAAGGCTCTTCCATATAGTCAATTTCCGCAGGTGCAGGAAGGTTTGTGGGGTTGGACACAAATATCTCCTCGCCCGTCGTTTTATGCACTTTATAAACAACGCTTGGAGCGGTTGTAACAAGGTCAAGATTAAATTCTCTCTCGAGTCTTTCCTGAATAATTTCCATATGCAAAAGCCCGAGGAAGCCGCAACGGAAACCAAAGCCAAGCGCCGCACTCGCTTCTGCTTCAAATGAAAGTGGCGCGTCATTTAACTGAAGCTTTTCAAGTGCATCGCGAAGGTCACCATACTTGGCTCCGTCAGCAGGGTAAATACCGCAGTAAACCATAGGATTTATTGACTTGTAGCCAGAAAGCGGCTCTTTTGCAGGGTTGTTTGCGTCAGTTACAGTATCGCCGACCTGTGTATCGCGCACAGTCTTTATGCTTGCGGCGATATACCCAACCTCACCTGCCTTGATGGATTTGGCAGGCATCATACACTTGGGGTGAAGATAACCCGTTTCAACAACATCGAACTCGCCGCCAGTTGCCATAAAGCGAATTCTCATACCTGGTTTTATTTCACCTTCCATAACGCGCACATATACGATAACGCCCTTGTAGGAATCGTAGTACGAATCAAATATAAGAGCACGCGGAGGTGCAGTTTCATCACCCTTGGGTGCAGGAATATTCTTTACGATATATTCCGGAATCTGCTCGATATTTATCCCGTTTTTCGCACTGATTTTCGGTGCTTCGTCAGCAGGGATACCGATAATATCCTCAATCTCTTTTACTATTTCCTCGGGGCGTGCGCTCGGAAGGTCAATCTTATTTATTACGGGAAGAATTTCAAGATTATGGTCAAGTGCGAGGTAAGTGTTCGCAAGAGTCTGTGCTTCAATACCCTGCGAAGCATCAACTACCAAAAGCGCTCCTTCACACGCGGCAAGCGAACGCGAAACCTCATAGTTAAAGTCAACGTGCCCCGGAGTATCAATAAGGTTTAGAATATAATCCTTTCCGTCCTCCGCCTTATAATTAAGCCTCACTGCACGCGCCTTTATGGTGATACCGCGCTCTTTTTCAAGCTCCATATTATCTAGAAGCTGCTGCTCCATTTCACGACTTTCTATACTGCCCGTGATTTCTAAAAGGCGGTCTGCAAGTGTGCTTTTACCATGGTCTATATGTGCAATTATACAAAAGTTTCTTATGTTTTCCTGCATAGCATTTCCCTCAAAACTGAAAATCAAATTTTATCAACGTATATTATAACATAATACAACCTAAAAGTGAACTGTTTTTTTATAAGTTATTTGATTTTTTATTTATTTTGCAAGCCTTGACTCCCCCACCTCTAAGTGCTATAATTTTTTTGTTGAAAGAAGGATTTTCTGATGAGGAACACTAATGAAACAATAAAAACGACATTGCGCATGGCACTGCCTGCAATAGTTGAATCATTCTTCGTATGCTTTGCAGGACTTGTCGATTCGCTTATGGTAAGCTCGCTGGGACCTGCGGCAGTGGCGGCTATTGGAATTACCGCGCAGCCCAAGTTTCTGGGAATGGCAGTTTTTACGGCGATGTCAGTTTCTCTTTCCGCACTTGTTGCACGTCGCTACGGTGAGAAGGAACGCAACAAGGCAAATTCTATTCTTTTTACTGCAGTGATACTGATTGTGGTACTGTCCATTCTTATCGGAACAATTATGACAGTTTTTGCATCACCGATTATCAGACTGTGCGGTTCAAACAGTGAAACGCACGCGGGCGCAACACTCTATTTCAAAATAATTATGAGTTGTATGATTTTCAACTGTCTTCAGGTAGGAATCAACGCTGTTCAGCGCGGCAGCGGAAACACAAAAATCACTATGCGCACAAACGTAACTTCAAATACTGTAAATATAATTCTTAACTACCTTCTTATCGGCGGAAAATTCGGTTTTCCTGCACTTGGAATAAAGGGCGCCGCTATTGCAACGGTGCTTGGAACGGTTGTTTCCTGTATAATGAGTGTGCTTTCCATTATGAAAAAGGATTGCTTTGCAAATATTCCTTACATATTAGAAAACAAAATCCGCCCCAGCACAGTTGCACTCGTAAACATTGTAAAGGTGGGCTACAGCATATTCCTTGAGCAAGTGCTTTTGAGAGTCGGTTTTATGGCAACGGCTGTTATGGCGGCAAAGCAAGGTACAGGCGCTATGGCGGCACATCAGGCATGTATGCATATTTTAAGCCTGTCGTTTGCATTTGGCGAAGGCCTGCAGCATGCGGCGGTGGCACTTATCGGCAGAAGTCTTGGCGAAAACAATCACCGCCTTGCAAAAGAATATGGCAACGCGTGTCAGAAAATCGGCGGATTTATATCGATTATTCTCGTTATAGTCTTCCTTGTGTCTTCAAGATGGATAATGGGACTTTTCTTCAAAAATGACAAGGATATTATAGAAATCGGCGTTTCCATAATGTATGTAATGGTTATTTCGGTACTTGTACAGATACGCCAGTGTATTTATATGGGCTCACTCCGAGGTGCAGGCGACACCAGATTTACAGCGTTCGTATCGGCATTCAGTGTAACAATTATCCGTACAGTTGTTTCTTATCTCTGTTGCTATACACTTGGATTGGGAATTGTAGGTGTATGGCTCGGTGTGTTGGGTGACCAGATTACAAGATTTATAATGGCAGGTGCAAGATTCAGGCAGGGCAAATGGGTTAATATCAAAATATAAAGAAAACAGAGCATATTTTATGCTCTGTTTTCTTTTAGAATTTTAATCTCTTGCGCATATCCGTCAAGTTCATTAGGTGTTTCAAGGAAAACGGGGAGATGCTTAAGACGGGGATTATTTATGATATTTTTCATCGCTTCAAGACCTATAAATCCCTCTCCTATTTTTTCGTGTCTGTCCTTATGGCTTTCAAATGGGTTTTTGGAATCGTTCATATGAATTGCGCAGAGCTTCTCAAGACCGATTATGCGGTCAAACTCGTCAAGCACGCCGTCAAGGTTTCCTACAATATCGTATCCTGCATCATAAACGTGACAGGTATCAAGACACACGCCCACCTTGTCGTAAAGAGTGGTTCTATCAATAATTTCTTTTAATTCCTCAAAGCTTCTTCCAATTTCACTTCCTTTACCCGACATAGTTTCAAGAAGCACCGTCGTTGTCTGCTCGGGCTTTAAGATAGTATTAAGAAGTTCTGCAGTAAGCTCTATTCCCTTTTCTGCTCCTTGACCCACGTGGCTTCCCGGGTGGAAATTGTAGAGATTACCAGGAACGTACTCCATTCTTTCCATATCATCGGTCATAATGCGAAGCGCGAGGTCCCTAACCTTTTCATCAGCAGATGACGGGTTTAAGGTATAGGGAGCGTGTGCAAGAATTTTGCCGAAATTATGCTCTTTTGTATAGCTTAAAAATTCTTTAACATCCTTCTGGTCAATATCCTTTGCCGCAAATCCGCGCGGATTTCTTGTGAAGAACTGAAATGTGTTTGCACCGATACTGCTTGCTTCCTTTGCCATATGCAAAAAGCCCTTTGATGCAGAAAGGTGACAGCCTATATAAAACATAGTATTCCTCCAAATATTTTATTGATTTTCCTGTGTCTATAATATATAATTATATTATAAAAAACTCCCTTTGTAAACATAAAATTAAGAGGTAGTGTTATGAAAAAAGTGGTTACAAAAGCATTTGCAAAAATAAATCTTTCCCTTGATGTTCTGGGGAAACTTGAAAATGGGTATCACGAAGTTCAGATGGTTATGCAGACGATTTCTGTCTTTGACATTGTGACTGTTGAGAGAACAAATACGGGTATTGAGCTTTCCACTAATCTTCCCTATCTTCCCCTTGACAGAGGTAACATTGCATACAAGGCTGCGGAAGAATTTTTTAATTATACGGGTATTAATGCAGGCGTGAAGATTAATATTTCAAAGCGCATTCCCGTAGGTGCAGGACTTGCGGGCGGAAGCAGTAATGCATCCGCCGTGCTTAAGGCTATGAACAGGCTTTTTAATGCTGGGCTTTCACTCAAGGAGCTCTGTTCTATAGGAGTGAAACTGGGCGCAGATGTCCCATATTGTATTTTGGGAGGTACAAGACTTGCCGAGGGCATCGGCGAAAAGCTTTCGCCTCTTCCTAAAATTCCCAAATGCACTATAATTCTTGTAAAGCCCGCGTTTTCGATAAGCACAAAAACTGTTTACGAAAAAATTGACTCATGCACTGATTTTAAGCGCCCTGAAACACAAAATCTTATAGAAGGACTTCGCGAAGGAAGTCTTGATAAAATAGTTTCTTCTATGGGTAATGTGCTTGAGGAAGTAAGTATCACAGAGCATCCCATACTTCAAAACGTGAAAAACGAGCTTATCGAGCTTGGTGCAATAGGTGCGCAGATGAGCGGAAGCGGTCCTACAGTTTTTGGCATTTTCAAAAACTATGACCTAGCACGCGAAGCAAAAAATAAGTTGTGGGGAAAATACAAAACAGTATATATTTGTACCCCTGTATAAATTTTTTCGGTAGCGGTAATACTTTCTTATGAGGTGTTGCCCTATGAAAAAATTTATTACTTTACTTGCAGTAAGCACACTGATGCTTTTTCTGCTTGTAGGATATTCAACAAGCGTTAATTCAAATCTGGCACAGAATATTGTCCGTCTTCATGTGCTTGCAAACAGTGACACAAAAGAAGACCAGGAGCTTAAATTAAAGGTAAGGGATGCGATTTTATCCCATAGTCAGGCAAACTTTACAAAGAAAGAAGATGTAGCATCAGAGCTTGAAAGCTACAAGGAAATTGCCCGAAAAGTAATCCTTGAAAACGGATATGATTACGCAGTTGAAGTTGAGTACGGAAACTTTAAGTTTCCTACTAAAGATTATAAAAATATGAGGCTTCCTGCAGGAAATTACGATGCAGTACGAGTTAAAATCGGCAAGGCACAGGGGCAGAACTGGTGGTGCGTGATGTTCCCTCCGCTATGCTTTGTGGACGGAACGACGGACACAACCTACGCTGAAGAAAAGCTCCGTTCATCACTTGACAAAGAGAGCCTTGAAATTATATCAGCAAAGGCAGAAAACGGTGTTTTGCCTTTTGAAATAAAGTTCAAAATTGTAGAAGTTTACGGCAGACTAAGCGGACGCGACAAGGTGTACGCTAAGGCTGATTAAGCATTGGAGGAAAACATAGGATGAGAATGAGAAACCGCGGTCATCTTGATGAGAGAATTGCCGCATGCAAAAGTATAACACTTGAAAAATATAATGAAAGTGCCCGTCAGTTTATCGGCGATGGCACTCTACATATAGAAATCGGTTGCGGAAAGGGGCGCTTTATAACAGAGACTGCACAGAATAACCCTGACATAAGCTATATTGCGGTTGAAAAGGTTTCAAACGTAATTGTGCTCGCTATGGAAAAAGCTATGGAAAAAGAGCTTTTAAACCTCCGTTTTATGCGCGGAAAGTTTGAAGTGCTTGCCGAAAGCTTCCCCGACAAATCAGTTGACAGAATTTATCTTAATTTTAGCGACCCGTGGCCCAAAAAAGGTTATGCAAAGCGCAGACTGACTCATGGAGGTTTTCTTGAAATATATAAGCGCATCTTAAAGGATGACGGTGAGATTTGCTTTAAGACAGATAACCGTGAGCTTTTCGATTTTTCGCTTGAGAGCTTTCCTCAAAACGGGTTTACGCTTTCTGATGTAACCTTTGACCTTCACAACAGCGATTTTGAGGGAAATATTATGACGGAATACGAAGAAAAATTCTCGCAGATGGGATTCCCTATCTGCAGGCTTGTTGCAAAAATCGACCGCCTTTAAGGAGCTTAAGTGATGATTAAAATAGTCCACTGTGCAGATTTACATATCGGTGCATCCTTTTCGCATCTTCCATCTCCCCTTGCAGTACTTCGCCGTGAGGAAATAAAGGAGGGGCTTTCTAATATTGTCCGTTTTTCAAAGGAAAATCAGGTGGATGCTCTCCTTATATGTGGAGACCTTTTTGACACTCCCAAGCCAACCAAAAAAGATAGCGATTTTGTAAGAAATTTACTTTCCTCGCTCTCTCCCATTCCCGTTTATATTATCTGCGGCAATCACGATTATATGTGTGCGGACGGAATCTTTTCCAAGGCTGACTATTTCAGCAGCAATGTACATATTTTCCCGTGCTTTGACTTTTCCTATGACCTTGCTGATAAAAATGCAGTTATTTACGGAAAGTCATACAGTTCTAATATGACAGAGCCTTCTTTTGATATGTGTATTTTTGACGATAGTAAGATAAATATAATGTGTCTTCACGGCGATCTTGTGCCTTCAAGCGATTATAATATAATCAGTGAAAAGACGCTTTCTTCTGCACCTGTGAGCTATGCGGCATTCGGGCATATTCACAGCGGAGAAATTTTTGAGATTGGAAATGTTAAGTGTGCTTACAGCGGCACAAGTGAGGCTCACAGTTTTGGCGACGATGGGTTCACGGGATTCATCTATGCGGAAATTGACAAAACCGAGGTGAGGCTCTCTCCCATTTCACGTTCCAAAAGACATTATTATAATATTTTCTACGACATCACAGGGCAGAACAACTCGGAGATTATAAAGGGGATTTGTGATATTTTGAAAGAAAATGACCTTTACCGAATTACCCTGACAGGAGAATACACCGACGAGATTGGTATTCCTTTTATAAAAGACGAGCTTTCAGGGAGAGCGTTTTATATTGATATATTTGACAATACTACTCCCTCCTACGATTTTGATTCCATTGAAAAAGAGGAAAACCTGCGCGGAGAATTCCTGCGCGAGCTTCGCAAAATCTGCATAAGCGAAGAAGAGTTTATAGCTTGTGCTAAAGCAGGGCTTGATGCACTTTCAGGTAAAATCCCTGCTATGGAGGAAGCGTTATGAGAATAGAAAAACTTGAAATCATTTCGTTTGGCAAATTTAAAAACAAAAATATAGATTTTTCTGACGGACTCAATATAATATATGGTGACAACGAAAGCGGAAAAAGCACCATAATAAGCTTTATATACGCAATTCTTTATGGATTTGGTGAAAATCGTACAAAGTCACTTTCTCTGCGCGAAAAATATACTCCGTGGGA
>JAZNTQ010000038.1:0-11053 GCA_045591865.1 Clostridia bacterium | reverse complement strand
GGAGCATTTGATTTTGATACACTAGACCATGGCGGACAGCCTGTAAAAAGCCGTCAGCTTTACTATGAACTCTGCAGAATCAAGGGCGAGGACAATGTCAGAATTGTGGAAATGTACAGGCGGAAGAGGTACAAGATTCTTCTGGATTGTATTTTAAAGTTTTTCTCATGTGAGGAAATTATAATGCTTCCTGCGCACAATGGACTGCTTGTGCTTACACCACTGCTTAGCTTCCTCAATAAAATAAAGAGAAGAAATCTTCACTATGTTGTTATAGGCGGATGGCTTCCTTCGTATCTTGACAGTCACAAGAAAATAAAAAAGCTTCTTCAAAAAAATTTTTACGGAATTTATCCCGAAACAAGCTTTATGGAAGAAGAACTTAAGGAACGTGGGTTTGGAAACACCTTTATTTTCCCAAACTATAAGGATATTCAGCCTGTTTCAAAGGAAGAACTGTCTGAGGTTTTCCAGTCTCCCATCAGGGTATGCTTTTTTTCGAGAGTAACTGAGAAAAAGGGTGTGGAAGATGCAATCCGTGCAGTAAACAGGATTAATTCTGAAGCAGGGCAAGATCTGATTGAGTTTGATATTTATGGCGCAGTAGATGAGTCCTTCAGGGAAAAATTTGAAGAGCTTTTGAAACTTTCTCCAAAAAATACAGTTTATAAGGGAATCGCATCCCCGGAGGATACAGTTTCGTTTTTAAGCCCCTACGCTCTCCAATTGTTTCCGACAAGGTTCAAAACCGAAGGAATCCCCGGCTCTGTCGTGGAAAGCTTTTTTGCAGGGGTTCCCGTTGTTTCATCAAAATGGAATAGCTTTGATGATGTAATTAAAGAAGGAATTACAGGCATCGGCTATGAATTTGGAAATTACGAAGACCTTGTAGAAAAACTCAGGGATATTTCAGAGAATTATGAAAAAATCAATCAGATGAAAAAGAACTGTATCAATGAGGCAGAAAAATACAAAGCCGAATGCAAAAAGAGAATCAGACAGTATTTTTGATATAAAAAAGACTGAAGGTGCGAGATATGTGGACTTTGAAGAAAAAATTTTACTATGCCCTATACGTTATTTTTGCAAAGAATCTTCCGCTTTCAAGAAGATTGCGCGCAGCACAATGGATCAGGGGTTTTTTTGCGAAGAAAATACTGAAAAGCGCAGGAAAAGGCATAAATGTTGAAAAGGGAGCATTCTTTAACGGCGGAGTAACACTTGGAAATTATTCGGGAATCGGGGTTAATTGCGAGATGAATGCAAGCGCAACACAGGGCGGTGGCGAAATAATAATAGGTGACCACGTGATGATGGGACCCGAGTGTGTTATTTATACTTCTTTTCATTTGCATGACAGAACAGATATTCCTATGGATCAGCAGGGAGCAACCAAGGCCAAAGACGTAATTATAGGAAATGATGTGTGGATTGGCAGGCGGGTTATCATAATGCCCGGCGTAACAATCGGAAACGGATGTATAATCGGAGCAGGTGCTATAGTCACAAAATCTATTCCTGAATATACTGTTGCCGCAGGCGTGCCTGCAAAGGTTATAAAAAACAGAAAGGCACTTTAACTTACATAGACAGGGTGAGACAAAATGGAAAATATGACAAAACCTAAAAAAAGAATATCACAGAGAATTGCAGAATTTCTCTTTACGATATACCTCATAACACTCTACATATTTGTAAACAGAGGCGAGACAATTATCATATCTCAGATTGCGTTCGTCTTATTTGCGATATTTACAGTTATAGCTGTGTTAAGAAGCAAGAGCATACATATCGGCAGAAATGTAATGATTGTGTATGTTACATTTACGTGGATGTTTGCGACAGTTTTCTGGGCAAATCACACATACGAAGCTTCTGTTATGATGAAAACTATGTGGCAGCTTTTCATTTTGTTCTTCTTGACATATAACCTTTTTGTCAAGGAAGCGGATGCTCACGAGTACCTGATGAAGAGTCTTTATATCGCAGGAATCATATTGATTGGCTATAGCATATACGTCTATGGATTTACCGATGTAATAAATATGATGACTACGCAGAGTTCCACCAGACTCGGAACAGAGATAAATCAGGCAAACACCTTTGGTATGATGAATGCGACGACAGTTATGGTTGCATTCTATTATTTCTTGTACAAAAAAGGATTCAAGCTGTTTCACGCAGGAATGATTGGAGTGGCATTTCTGTTTGCTATGTCAAGCGGATCAAAAAAAGCTCTCCTGATGATATGTATAGGCTTACTCTTCCTTGTTTTCAAAAAATATAGTATTAAACAGATATATAAAGTTGTTATAGTCGGTGCAATATTAATTATCGTATTTATGGTTGTAATTAAGCTTCCTATGTTCGATTTTATAAACGGAAGAATGGAGAAAATGTTTGAGTTTGTTACTGGTGCAGGAAAGGGTGACAACTCCTCAAGAATGAGATTCGATATGATTATGGATGGATGGGAAGCATTCAAAAGCCGTGTTTTCACAGGATATGGGGCAAACAACTACCGATTTGTTGCCAGCCGCAGAACATACGCCCATAATAATTTTATCGAAATTCTCGTTAACTTTGGTCTTTTTGGATTTATCCTTTACTATCTTATCTATTTTACTGCTTTTAAGAATTTGTGGAAGGCAAAACAAGATGCCGGCAAAGGGTTGGTTTCTATTTTCGTCGTGAGAACTATGATGGAAATAGCTATGGTTACGTATTATGACAAGATTCACTGGATAATGATGGCATTTTTCTTGATAGGAATTAACGGTGGAGAACCACAGAAAAAGAGAGGAAAGAAGAAACAGGAGAGTCAACCCAATTATATTGGTGTGAACCCTGTAAATATGGAAAATAAGACGAATATAGAGAATAAAATTTAATTTTGTTATTAAAGGGAAAATGAAATGAAAAGACTTTTGTGTATAGTATCAAATCTTAATCAGGGCGGAGCAGAAACCTTCCTGATGAAGATGTATAGAAACGCAGACAGAAAAAAGTATCAGTTTGATTTCTGCATAATGAGTGATATCGTCGGTAAATACGAGGAAGAAGCACTTTCTTTGGGAAGTAAGCTTTACAGGGTTGTAGAGAAATCAAAAAATCCAATAAAATGCTTTCTCTCCATAAGAAACATTGTAAAAGAAAATGGATACGAATATGTTATAAGGGTCAATGAGCACTCCCTTTCCGTGATAGATTTGCTCGCTGCGAAGCTCGGTGGTGCAAAGAAACTTATCATGCGTTCTTCCAATGCTGATTCCGGCTCAAAAAAGAGCAGATTTCTTCATAAAATGTTTCTGTTTCTCCCTCATCATATTCCCGATGTTATGATTGCTCCTTCCACAAAGGCAGCACTTTATACATTTGGAAAAAGAAATCTGGAAAAAGGAAGAGTTAACCTTGTGCAAAACGGACTTCCTGTGGACGAATTTATTTTCGATAAAAAAACACGCGAGGTATTGAGGGGAGAACTTAATCTTGAAGGTAAATTTGTGGTAGGTCATGTGGGTAGATTTCAGAAACAGAAAAACCACAGATTTTTATTAGAAATATTTAAGGAAATCCTTAGGAAAGATGAAAATGCCCGCCTTGTCCTTGTAGGAGGAAACGGGGAACTGCTTGACGAAACGAAGAATTATGCAAAAGAACTTAAGATTGAAGATAAGGTGCTTTTCCTTGGCAACCGTGCTGATGTTCCAAAGCTTCTTTCTGCATTTGATGTGCTTGTTTTTCCTTCATTTTTTGAAGGGATGCCCAATGTTGTTATTGAGTCTCAAGCCGCATCTCTGCCTTGTCTGATATCTGACAGCATAACAGCAGAAGCGGATATTACGGGTATTGTTAAATATTATTCCTTGAATAAGCCTGCTGATGAATGGGCACAAGAGGCTCTTTTGCAGGCGAGAAACCATGAACGTAAAAGCTACAAAGAAGAATTTTATAATAATGGATATGAAATAAGAGCAGTAGTGGAAAAATTTACGGAATTGGTATTTTAGTTTTTTAAGATATAAAGCTTTATTGAATTTGGGTGAAATTATGGAAAACACAACAAATTTAAAAAAGAAAATACCCCTGTTTCAGAGGTTGGCAGAATTATTTTTCTCCGTTTATCTGGTAACTCTTTATATATTTGTTGATAGAGGTGCTACACTTCTTATCTCAAAGGTAGTATTTATTTTATTTGCAGGATGCACAATGTTTTTTCTGCTTCAAAGAAAAAGACTGCATATCGGAAAAAAGATGATGTTATCCTACATATCATTTACATGGATGTATGCCACTACATTCTGGGCAAGAAATATCTACTATGCTTCAGAAAAAATGGGGACAATGTGGCTGCTTTTTATACTTTTTTTCCTCACATATAATCTGTTTTACGAGAAAGAAGATGCGCATGAATATCTGGTTAAAAACCTATATATAAGCGGCATAGCCCTGATAGGCTATAGTATATATACTTATGGTTTTTCAACCGTAATCGATATGATGTCCACACAGTCCTATGTCAGACTTGGCTCAGAAATAAATCAGGCAAATACTTTTGGTATGTTGAATGCAGTAACGCTTATGATAGCATTCTACTATCTGTTATACAGAAGAAAATTTAAAATATTCCACATAGCAATAGTGGGAATTTCGTTTCTGTTTGCTATGTCAAGCGGTTCAAGAAAAGCCCTTCTGATGATATGTATAGGTGTACTTTTCCTGGTTTATAAAAGATATGGGATAAGGCAAATCTATAAAATTGTTGCGATAGGAACTGTTTTAGTTGTTGTTTTTATGGCAGTAATTCAGCTCCCTATGTTTGATTTTATAACTCATCGTTTGGAACAGACTATGGAGGTTTTAACAGGAGAAGGTAGAGGGGACAACTCAACAAAACTGAGACTGAGTATGATGGAAGAGGGCTGGCGACTGTTCAAAGAACGTATCCCGATAGGTTATGGCGCAAACAATTTTGCTGTTATTTCCGGATTCAGAACGTATGCACACAATAACTTCGTTGAGATTTTAGTCGATTTTGGATTAATAGGATTTGTATTATATTATTCTATTTATGCAATGTCATTAAAAACACTGTGGGAGTTAAAGAACGATGTAAGCAAGGCATTGCTTGGGATTTTGTTAGTAAGAATGATGATGGAAATGGCAATGGTTACTTACTATGATAAGATAAATTGGGTAATACTGGCGTTTTCGTTAATTAGTCCCGTAAAAGATTTCAGTGAAGATAATAATGAGGAGGATTTCGAGCCTTTCTATGATGAAGAGGAAGAAATCTGCGAAGAAGAAATTTATGAAGAAATTTCTGCAAAGATTGAAGGCGATTATGATGAAGATGAGGAATATTTTGAAAAAACTCAAGAAAGCTATAATGAATCCGAACCTTATATTGATTGTCTTATTGAACAGTAAAATTATTGCTTACCTGTTTCCCGACAGGTTGTATTTAAAAATTAAGTTTAGGTTAGTTACAGGGAAAAGACTTAATCTTAAAACTCCGCAAACTTTTAATGAAAAAACACAGTGGTTGAAACTATATAACCGAAATATAGAATATATCAAAATGGTTGATAAGTATGCGGTAAGAAAATACATAGCAGAAACCATAGGAGATGAATACCTCATTCCCCTATTGGGAGTATGGGACAATCCCGAAGATATTGATTTTGAAATGTTGCCCAAGCAGTTTGTTCTCAAGTGCAATCACAACAGTGGGCTTGGTATGTGTATTTGTAAAGATAAGGAAGCTCTTGATATCGAAAAGGTAAAAAAAGACTTAAAGAAAGGGCTTAGACAAGACTATTTTATAACCTCTCGAGAGTGGCCTTATAAATATATAAAAAGGCGCATTGTAGCGGAAGAATATATTACAGATGAATCAGGGACCGAATTAAAGGACTATAAGGTATTCTGTTTCAATGGAAAAGTAGAATTAATAGAGGTAGATTTCGATAGGTTTAAAAATCACAAGAGAAATCTTTATACGCCAAACTGGGAGTTTATGGACTCTCGGATAGAGTTCCCGAATGATAAGAATAAAAAAATTGAAAAACCGCAGGCCCTTGAAAAAATGCTTGAAATAGCATCAAGATTGTCAATGGGTATGCCCCATGCACGAATTGATTTTTATTCTGTGAGAGAAAAGATATACATAGGAGAAATTACTTTGTTCCATGGCTCAGGAATGGAAAAGTTTACGCCTGAAAATCTTAATCTCACATTAGGAGAACTAATTAAGATTTGACAAATACAAGGACTAAAAGAAACTAAAGGAGAGGGAAATGAAAAAAAGGGTTCTTATGATTTCATGCAACGGATTGGGAAATGGTGGTGTGCAACATGTAATGATGCACATTGCAAGGAATCTATCCGAAGAATATATTTTCGATATGCTTATTTTCCCTGACAACAGGATATATTTTGATGAAGAAGCAGAAAAATACGGGACAATATTCCGTATCCCTCTTAAAAAGACGCGAATAGATTACTACATCCGTTTTTTCCGAATCTTGTCAGGTACATATAAAATACTTAAAAGAGAAAAGTATGATGTTATCCACTGCAATAATAATTATGAGAGTGGAATTTGTATCCTTGCGGCATATCTTGCAGGAGTAAAGGTAAGGCTTGTTCACTCCCATGTGATACTGAATATCAAAGAGGAAAATCCTATAAGAAAAATTATCACTGGGACATATAAGTTTTTACTCAACCATCTTTCTACACATAGGATTGCCTGTTCCAAAGCATCAGGAGACTCAATCTACACAAAAGATTTTGAGGTACTGGTAAATCCAATTGATTTGACCCGCTTTGATATATCAAAGCGCAGGCCCAAAGGGAAAGAAAAGATAAACTTTATACATATTGGAAGATTCTGTGATTTAAAAAACCAACTCTTTATTGTAGATACCATATCAAAGATTAAAGAGAGTTTCCCTGAAACACATCTTACTCTTATTGGTTGGGGAGATGAATACCTGAAGTGTATTATAGAAGCAATTAAAAAATATGGAATGGAAGATATGGTCACCTTCCTTCCATCAGATACCGATGTTCTGAATGCCTTAAAAACCTCGGACTATATGATTTTCCCATCGCTTCACGAGGGGTTGGGAATTGCTCTTTTAGAGGCACAGGCGATGGGTGTATATTGCTTTGCATCAACGGGTGTTCCAACTGAGGCAAACGCAGGTTTGTGTGATTTCCTTAATCTTGAGGACGGACATAAAGTATGGGCAGAGCACATTATAAATCGCATAAAAAAGGGGCAGTCACCCCATAGAGCAGATAGAATTGACGACTATTCTCTTGAAACCTATATCAACAAAATTAAGAATATTTATGGGTGATGAAATGATAGGCTTACTTACTTTCCAAAATGCAGATAATTACGGTGCCGCTATGCAGGCATATGCCCTGCAGCGTGTAATAGAGGAAGAAGGACGCGAGTGCGAGTATCTTAATATTTTCATAAATACTAAAAAGGTGCAAGGCACATCAAATATAAACCCTGTTATTATGAAACTCAAGAAATTCAAAAATATTAAAAAGAAGATTACCATTAGAGTAAGGTCAAAAAAGTTTGAGCAGTTCAGAAGGGAATACATAAAAATCTCAAACGAAAAATATACCGATAAAACCATAAAAGATTCATCCCGATATGATAGCTACATAGTGGGAAGCGACCAAATCTGGAACCTTGATATAACAAATGACACATTATGCTTCTTTCTTCACTTTGCCCCTAAGAGCAAAAAGAAAAGTTCATATGCTACGAGCATAGGACTTGAGAGCTTAAGCGAGAGACAGAAAGAGATTTTCGCAAAGTATTTACCTGAATTTGATAATATTTCAGTTCGAGAGAATAAGGGAGCAGAGCTGATTGAATCCTTTACTGAAAAAGAGATTAATGTATGCCTCGACCCGACTCTTCTTCTGGACAATAAAGTGTGGTCAGCTCTTGCCAAAGCTCCAAAGCACAAAAATTATGTGCTTATTTATGCAATGGCGGATTCAGATACTCTCGTGAAAAAAGCAAAAGAGCTTGCCCGCGAAAACGGATTGAAAGTAATTGCAGTAGGACTTAAAAAAGATGTAAAAGGTGTAAAAAACATACGCACCGCATCGCCACAGGAGTGGCTGGGGCTTATAAGAGATGCAAGCATTGTAGTAACAAATTCATTCCATGGAACAGCATTTTCGCTCAATTTCAACAAGAATTTTTATCTTGAATACCTGCCTGCAGGATGGAGCGTTAATTCAAGGCTTAAAAATATTTCGCAGATGTTTGGAATACAGGAACGCATCATAGGAGAGAAAGCCTTTAAAAAAGGTGAAATTGACTATGATAATGCAAACGCAGTTTTGGAAAAAGAAAGAGAAAAATCACTTGGCTATTTAAGATCAATATTATAAAAGAGGAGTATTTTTATGGCGGTACAACAGGAATCTCGCTTCCTTAATTATTCGAGAAATATGGTTTTTGCACTATTGACACAGTTTGTGACAATAGCCCTGAATTTAATAGGAAGAAGAGTTTTTGTACAGCAACTTGATATAGAATATCTCGGCTTAGGCGGACTTTTCACCAATATACTCTCCATACTGTCTTTAGCGGAGCTTGGTATAGGACACGCTATCATATACAGTATGTATAAGCCTATTGCCATCAGTGACAATGAGAAGATAAAGTCCCTTATGAAACTGTACAAGAAGGTATATGTTTCAGTAGGCATTCTGATGCTTGCGATTGGTGCAATAATTGCCCCTGGTGTTGAGAGCCTCATTAAGGATGCGCCAGATATAGAAGGACTGTCTCTCATCTTTATGCTTTTTGTGGTACAGAGTGCATCCACATATTTTTTCAGCTATAAGACGAATTTTCTTCTTGCTATGCAGAAAAACTATATTCTGCAGATTTTCGATATAATAAACTCTGTTGCGATGCTTTCGCTTCAGATTATTTCGCTCATTCTTTTCAAAAACTACTATATTTACCTGATACTGTCGATTGTTTGTCCGCTTATTAAAAATATGCTGGCAACAATCTATGTAAACCGCAGATATCCATTCCTCAGGGAAAAGGCACAAAGTCTTGAAAAGCAGGAAGTAAAGAAAATCAGCAAAAATGTTTTTGCTCTTTTCCTTTATAAAATCAGTTCAACGCTTTCTGCTACCATTGATACAATTTTAGTATCAAAGTTCCTTGGAATTATAGAGGTTGCGATTTATTATAACTACCATTTTATCCTGGCCTTTTCAGACAAGCTTTTCATAACTGTTCTGGGCACAATAACTCCATCTCTCGGAAACTTTATGGCGGTATCGGAGACAGAGAAAAAACAAAAGCTTTTTGCAACTATGCAGATGATATACTACTGGATTGGAACATATCTGGCAGTGGGACTGATACTTCTTTTCAATCCTCTTATAGAAATCTGGCTTGGAAAAGAATTCTTATTCCCGCACTATATCGTTATAGCTCTCGTCGTAAGTGCAACGCTCACTAATTTTCAGCGTCCGTGTGCGCTTCTTCGTGACTCAAACGGGCTTTTCTGGCACGGAAAGCTTCGCCCTCTTGCGATGACTATAATAAATATTGTTTCATCAATAATATTTGTAAAGCTTTTTGGCACGGTAGGCGTAGTGCTCGGTACAATACTTGCAAAAGTATCTACATATGTATGGTATGACCCCTATATTGCGTATAAATATGTTCTTAAGGAAGGACTCACCAAATACTTTATAAAATATGCTTTCCACTGGGTGTTCTTAGCATTTAACACAGCTCTTTGCTATTTAGTTCTGAAATTTATTCCTGTAGGCGGAATAGCAGGATTTTTGATTGGTTCATTGGTTATTACAGTAATTGTAAACGGAAGCTTTATTCTCCTTAATTATAAAAAAGAAGAGTTTGAATACATAAAAACTATGGCAAGCGGACTTATTAAAAAAGTAACTAAAAAAGGCGCGTGAGGAAAACTATGAAAATAGGAATTTTAACAGCCTCAAGGACTAATAACAACGGAACAGATTTGCAGGCTTTTGCGATGCAGACGCTTTTCTCAAAGGTTAACCCCGACACCGAAGTTATCGACTACGTTTGTGAAAAGCTTGAGAGAAGCCATTTAATATTTCCGTCGTTTAACCTGAGGAATATCCTATTTATTCCAATAAAACTTATAAATAATATTAATCATAATAATTTCAGAAAAAAGTACGTGATACGTTCCAAAAAGCTCTATAGCAAGGAAAATCTTTCACAAAATGATTATGATGCCATAGTGGTAGGAAGCGACCAGATTTGGAATCTTAATATAACGGGAAATGATTTGTCTTTTTTCCTGCCCTTTAAGAGCAAAGCGAAGAAATATTCTTACGCCGCATCTTTGGGAAAAACTGATATCAGAGAGTGGAACGATAAATTTAACCTGAAAAAATTGCTTGATGATTTCAGCGGAGTATCCGTAAGGGAAAAGAGCGGAATAGATGCACTTTCGCAAATCGGAATTTCGGCAAAGCACGATTTGGACCCGATTTTATGTCTTGAAAAAGAGGACTGGAGAAAAATTCCCTGCAAAGGAAAAAGAAAAAAACGCTATGTTCTTTTATATATGGTAGAAAAGAATGAAGAAGCGATAGAATATGCAATCCGCTATGCAAGGGAAAACTCTTGTCAGGTCATATCGGTAAATCAGGGAATAAGGTCAATTAAAAAAGTAAAAAGTAAAAGATTTTTGAGTGTTACAGGTTGGATGGACTATATGAGAGACGCAGAGCTTATCATAACTAATTCATACCACGGGCTTTCTTTTGCAATTGCACAGGAAAAGAATTTCAGGTTGTTTATGCTTAGAGAAAACCCTCAAAGCAATACAAGA
The DNA here is from genome assembly GCA_045591865.1 of Clostridia bacterium. Classification (GTDB taxonomy): domain Bacteria; phylum Bacillota; class Clostridia; order UMGS1883; family UMGS1883; genus UMGS1883. Next base: position 152 of record JAZNTQ010000038.1, on the reverse strand, counting down.
ATGCAGTCACTTGTGGAAACTTTAGGACTTACAGAGTGTGTGGCAAGTGAAAATGTTGTAAAAAATATCGAAATCGACTGGAAAAGTGTAGAAGAAAAGCTAAAAAAGGAACGCGAAGCCTCGAAGGAATATATCAAAAAAATTGCAGAATT
>JAZNTQ010000037.1:0-8509 GCA_045591865.1 Clostridia bacterium | reverse complement strand
AAGAGAGACAACCTCTTGTTTTTTGCTTAAAGAGAGGGAAAAATAAAAAAATTAAATTTTTTAAAAAAAGATGTTGACATTCTTAAATCCCTCTGCTATAATAATCTACGTTGTCACGATGTGGCACGCGATATGCGAGAGTGGCGGAATCGGCAGACGCGCACGTTTAAGGTGCGTGTGGGAGACCATACGGGTTCAAGTCCCGTCTCTCGCACCATAAAAAGTAAAGGCATCAACGAAAGTTGGTGCCTTTACTTTTTTGTTTTACCAAAGAGGACGGGACTTGAAGCCCAAGGGGGCAGCGAGCGTAAAGAAAACGATTGATAATCGTTTTTAGCGAAGCTGGTGCGCAGACGGGCACCGTGAACGAAGTGCAGCGGTCGTCAAGCAGGCAAGATGCGAAGCATCTGTGTCCCGTCTCTCGCACCATAAAAAGTAAAGGCATCAACGAAAGTTGGTGCCTTTACTTTTTTGTTTTACCAAAGAGGACGGGACTTGAAGCCTCAATAAACCCTATTGACAAATCCCTTTCTTATATGATAATATATCAAAGTATGGTGATGAACGCGTGTAAGTAGGATTTGCACTGCACTTTTAAGAGAGGAAGAGTCACGGGCTGAAAGCTTTTCCATTGTGCGCACGTCTGAATTTCAGCGCGGGAGCCCTTTGCGAAAAGCATTTTGCGTTAAGCAAAGCGTTACGCTTACGACAAAGCGACAAAAGTGCAAGGCATTCGTGCTTTGAATAAGGGTGGTACCGCGAGAACTCTCGTCCCTTTGTGGGGTGAGAGTGTTTTTATTGCAAAAAAAATTTTTACATATATAAAAGGAGGTCTATTCGTATGAGCAGTAAAGTAGCAGAAGTAAAAACGCTGTTTGGCGAAAAAATCAGCTCTGTAACCACTTCCGAGCATCTTGAGGAATTAAGAGTTGAGTTTCTGGGAAAGAAAGGTCTTGTAGCAGCACTTATGAGCGAGCTTAAGAACGTTCCCAATGAAGAGAAAAAGGAATTTGGGCGTATTGTAAATGAGCTTAAGCAGGAAGTAGAAAAAATCATAACCGAGAAGAAGGAAAAAATCCTTCTTGAAGAGCAGCAGCGCATTATTGACAGTGCCGAGCAGTATGATGAGTCTCTTCCTTACGACATCAAGACAGGCTCTTATCATCCCATCACACTTGTTCAGCGTGACCTTGAGCGTATTTTCACAAGTATGGGATTTGCTATCGAAAACTATTCTGAAATTGTTGACGACTATCATTGCTTTGAAGCGCTCAACATTCCCAAGCATCACCCCGCACGTGATATGCAGGACACATATTATCTTTCAACTGAAAATCAGCTTCTCAAGACACACACATCTGCGGCGCAGAATGCTATTATGAAAAAGTATGGCGCACCTCTCCGTGCGATTTTCCCGGGAAGATGCTTCCGTAATGAATCAACCGATGCGTGTCACGAAAACACATTCTTCCAGATGGAAGGAATTATGATTGATAAAGATATTTCTATTTCAAATCTTATCTACTTTATGAAAACTATGCTTTCAGAAGTATTCCAGAAGGATGTAACAGTGCGCCTTCGTCCCGGATTTTTCCCATTCGTGGAACCTGGATTTGAGCTTGATATTAAGTGTCTTAACTGTGGTGGTGAAGGTTGTCCCTCCTGTAAAAATTCAGGCTGGCTTGAGCTTTGTCCCTGCGGTATGATTCATCCCAATGTACTTACACACGGCGGTATTGATTCTGAAGAATATACAGGCTTTGCATTCGGTCTTGGTCTTACAAGACTCGCTATGATGAAGTACGGCGTAAAAGATATAAGAACATTTAACAGCGGAAGCCTTAAGTCGCTTTCGCAGTTTGAGAATGAGTAAGGGGGTGCTTTAATGTTAGTTTCAATGAATTGGATAAAAGAATATGTTGACCTTACAGGGCAGGACCTCGAAAAGCTTATTATGAAGTTCACTCTTTCTACTGCAGAGGTTGAGGATATTTATTTCAAGGGTAAAGAAGTAAATAATGTTGTAGTTGGTGAAATCGTTTCTTTTGAGGAGCATCCTAATTCCAAAAAGCTCCACATATTAAAGGTAGATGGTGGCGACAGAATTTACGACTGCGTATGTGGTGCGCCCAACGCAAGACTTGGACTTAAGGTAGCCTTTGCCAAGGTTGGCGGAAGTGTGCCAGGTCTTGAAATCGCAAAAAGAGAAGTAGCAGGATATGTTTCAGAAGGCATGTGCTGCAGCGAGGCAGAGCTTGGTATAAGCGATGAAAACAGCGGCATTATGGAGCTTGACTCCTCGCTTAAAAATGGTACTGACCTTAAGGAAATCTTTGATATAGACGACGTTGTGTTCGAGGTTGATAATAAATCACTCACCAACCGTCCCGACCTTTGGGGACACTACGGTATTGCCCGCGAATTTGCGGCTCTCACAAATCAGGAGCTTAAGCCCCTTGCACTTACCGAGCCTGTATATAACGGCGACCACAAAATCCCAGTAACAGTAACAAGAGAAGACCTTGTTTACAGATATTCATGCCTTGAAGTTTCTGATATCAAGGAAAGCGTAAGCCCGATGAATATGCGTATCCGCCTTTATTACTGCGGTATGCGCGGAATCAATCTCCTTGCCGACCTTACAAACTACATTATGCTCGAGCTTGGACAGCCCACTCACGCATTTGATGCAAGAAAAATTGATGCAATTAAGGTCGGAACTCCCGAAAAGGAAATGAAGTTTACAACTCTTGACAACACAGAGCGTGATATCGATACGGATACTCTCCTTATCTACAACAACGACACTCCCGTTGCAATTGCAGGTATTATGGGCGGTCTTGATTCCGAAATCGTAGACGGAACAACATCTGTTGTTCTTGAAAGCGCCAACTTTGACGGTGTAAGCGTGCGTAAATCATCTTCGAAGCTCGGTCTTCGCACAGATGCAAGTATGCGATACGAAAAGATTCTTGACCCCGAAATCACAATTACTGCAATAAAGAGATTTTTGAATCTCCTTCTCCAGATTGACCCGGGTGCAAAGGTTTCCTCACTTCTCACCGATGAATATGTAAAAAAGTATGACGAGATTTCACTCTCGTTTACAAAAGCATATGTTGACCGCTATACAGGTATTGATATTCCCACCGAGCAGATTCTTTCAACACTTAATCTCCTCGGATTCAATGCAAAGCTTGACGGTGAAGATTTCAGCGTAACAGTACCCACATGGCGTGCTACAAAGGACGTTACAATTAAGGCGGACGTTATCGAAGAAATCACCCGTATCTATGGTTACGACAACTTTGAAATCACAACCACAAAGAGTGCCCTCACTCCCGTGAGAGCAACAGTTATGCACCGCGACAGCGAGTGGATTAAGGATATTCTTGTTCAGCGCTATATGATGAACGAAGTCCACTCATACATCTGGTGTGATGGTAATAAGTACAAGAAGCTCGGTATTGAAGTTCCGCAGAATGTTACAATTCTTAATATTGCAACTCCTGAAAATGGAACTATCCGCAAGAGTATGCTCCCCACACTTCTTACATTTGCTTATGAAAACAAGCAGTATGCACCTTCCTACGGACTTTTTGAAATCGGCAGAGTGGTAGACGGTGTAACGGAAGAAAATCTTGCAAATGAAAAAGAGCGCCTCGGTATAACACTCTTTGAGAAGACCTCAAGTGAAAAGGAGCTTTATTTCAAGGCTGTTGAAATTATAAGATATATTGTATCACAGCTTCGTCACGCAGAGCCTGCGTTTACAAGAATTGAGCCTGTGTATAACTGGCAGCATCCGAAGAATACATCAGAAATTTCTGTGAACGGACAGAAGATTGGTGTACTCTGCACTCTTCATCCGTCAAATCTTAAGAAGATTGACAAGAATGCAGCGGTTGTATGTATCGAAATTGATATGAAAGACCTTGAAAATGCGGAAATTACACCTCTCAAGTTCAATGAGCCTTCCAAATTCCCAGGGGTGGACTACGACCTTTCTCTCGTGACAAACGGAAGAAAGTACAGCGAAATCTCTGTTGCGTGGGAAAAAGAAGATATAGCAGAGCTTGATGATGTAACTCTTGTTGACACATATGAAATGAATGGCGAAATGTCAATTACGCTTCGCTTCTCATTCTCGTCAGACGAGAGAACTCTTTCAATGGAAGAAATCCAGAAGCATATCGACAGGATTATCGAAAACCTAAACACAACAGGCGTAACATTAAGAATATAAAAGGAAATGGGTATCGCTTGGCGATACCCATTTCCTTTTTATAAACCTTGACATAATGGGGAATTTGATATAAAATTATAATGAGAATTTATAGTGTTACGGGAGAAGAAATTATGTTTTCAAAAAGATACTCGGCAACCTTACAAATGAATAATTTCAAAAGAGTTTTCACAATGATAGTTTGTGATATTGTTATATTGATATGTGCAGCATGGGCAGCAAATGCGTTGAGACTTAATCTCTTTGCGATAAACCCCGTGGAATTCTATGCAGGCAAGTATAGAGAGATTGTGATTTTGTGTCTTGCAGTTGTATCAACCATGGGGCTTTCGGGCAGCTATGCAACAAGCTGGCGCTATGCAGAACTTATGGAATTTATAACTATGTATATTTCCATCTGCGGCGGCACACTTTTGACATATGCGCTTTCAAGAGTTCTGGTTCTTAACGAGATTCTTTTTACATTTTCTGATTATGCACTTATAGCGCTTCTTGCAATCTGCGGATTTACCCTTGAAAGATACATCGGCAGAAGCATAAGGGTATATGCAAAGCGTAGAAGAGCTATTAAAGATTCAGCGAATAAGCCCCGTGTTATGATTATAGGTGCAGGGGATACAGGCTCCGTTCTTATAAAGAGTATGCACCGCGATAACATAATGAACCCCGTTGTAGCAATAGACGACGATGTTAAGAAGCACGGTATGCTTATATCGGATGTTCCCATCGTAGGCGGCAGAGATAAGATTGTCTCTGCAGCGGCGCAGTACAAGGTGAAGGAAATAGTTATTGCTATTCCTTCCGGAAAAACTGAAGACCACAGAGCGATTATGCGTATATGCCGAGAAACAGGCATAAAAACGTCAACAGTACCCTCTCTTTTAGACCTTGCAATCGGAAGAGCAAGTGTAAGTCAGATTCGAGAGGTTACTCCCCAGGACCTTTTAGGAAGAGAAGAGGAAATTATCGATGGGAAGGATGTCTTTGACTACATTTTCCAGAAGACAGTTATGGTTACAGGCGGTGGCGGAAGCATTGGCAGTGAGCTTTGCAGACAGATAGCAAAATTCAATCCCAAGCGCCTCGTTATATTTGATATATATGAAAATAATGCCTACGACCTTCAGATAGAATTAAGAAAAAAATATCCCGACCTCAAGCTTGAAGTTTTAATAGGCTCTGTCAGAGATAAAGAAAGGCTTTGCGAGGTTTTTGAAGCGTACAAGCCCAAGGTTGTATTCCACGCAGCGGCGCACAAGCACGTGCCTCTTATGGAAGACAGTCCCGACGAGGCTATTAAAAATAATGTATATGGTACATATAACGTAGCATCCACTTGTGAAAAGTTCGGCGTTGAAAGATTTGTACTTATTTCAACAGATAAGGCAGTTAACCCCACAAATATTATGGGCACCAGTAAACGTATCGCCGAAATGATAGTTCAGCAGTTTGCACTTTCGCAGAAAAAGAAAGATGGTAAAACAATTTACGCCGCAGTAAGATTCGGTAATGTTCTGGGCAGTAACGGCTCTGTTATTCCGCTTTTCAAAAAGCAAATAAGAGAAGGCGGACCCGTAACGGTAACGCATCCCGAAATTAACCGCTTCTTTATGACAATTCCCGAGGCGGCGCAGCTTGTAATGCAGGCAGGTGCCTTTGCAGAGGGCGGCGAAATCTTTATCCTCGATATGGGCGAGCCGGTAAAAATTGTCGACCTTGCGCGAAACCTTATTGAGTACAGCGGATATATCCCCGATGTGGATATAAGGATTGAGTTTTCAGGTCTTCGTCCGGGCGAAAAGATGTATGAGGAAATATTACTTGATAAACAGCGTCATACATCAACCAAGCACGATAAAATTTATATTGAGCAGCCTATAAATGACTCTGAAAAGCTCATTGAGGAGATATATGCACTTCGCGAAAGACTCTGCTGCGAGATACCGCTTTACGACAATATGATAGAATGGTTTAAAACTCAAATTGTTACAAAGTAAAGCGAAAAAATAAGCAAAAACAGAGCAAAATATTAAAAAAATATTAAAAATATTTAGAAATTGTTACAAAAAAGCTTGCAATTGTTACAAATTAATGGTAAAATAGCGATGGTCTTAAAGGAAAAATAACCCATCAGGGAAATTAATTTGGAGAGATTGCATGTTTTTGAAGAAATGTAAAAAAGCAGTTATATTGCTTATGACAATGCTCATAACTGCAAATACTGTTAACGCAGAGTTTTATGATGTACCGTCAGAAATAAATTCGTACGGACAGGAAATATATAAAGTAGCTCGTTCTTACTGGGGCAGAAGCTTCAGCGGTTATTGTGGCACATATGTAAAGTGTCAGCTCAGAGCTATGGGCATATTTCAGGACGGATTTGATTTTCATGGCAACGGGAACCGTTGGTACTCAAATTTTGAGGGTGTAACTAAAACCAGCGGCGGATATTATGCTTACAGAGAAAGCGGAAGAGACTGCCTTTATAAGCTTACCGAAAAATACGGAAATAATCTTAAAAACATTGTGATAAGCTTTCCGATTCAGTCAGGCTACAGCGCTTCCTATCCTGGAGCGGGCCACGCATTTATAATCTATGAAATCCGTGATAATATTGCATATTATTCTGAATCATTCCGTCTTGCATCTTTCAGAGAAGGACAGGTGATTGCAGAAGATATCGACTCTCTTATAGAGCGCTATTCAAGGCGTCACGGAAACCCCACAGGCGCTGTAATGCTCTCTCAAAGCATAGTTATACCGCAAATGGATGAAACAGAGCAGGCACTTATCTTCGCTAAACTTATGGAGGAGATAGAGGCGATGTCAAAAGTTACATTTATTGCTTCAGAATTTTCAGAAATGACAAAATCCCGTACCATTATGTAATGGCACGGGATTTTATTTTTACAAAAAGAGGGATTTACAATGAAGAAAAAAGTTATTTCAGGTTCAGTTTTTGTTGTGGTTGCAGTGGTGCTTTTAATAGTTCTTTCTATGTTTTTAGAATATACAAGAAGCACATCTTCTGAAAAGACCGTTATAGTTGAAATTCCAAAGGGAGCTTCGGAAGCTCTTATCGCAGATATTTTAGAGGAAAAAGGTGTTATAGATTATAAGATAAATTTCAGACTTAAGATGCGCTCTTCCGAGTATCGCGGAAAGCTTAATTACGGTAAATATGTCCTCAATGAGAAAATGTGTATCGACGATGCTATCGAGGCACTTTCCCGTCCGAGCGAGCTTAAAAAGGGAATAAGACTCACTATCCCCGAGGGCTACAGTGCGGAAATGATTGCAAAGCGCTGCGAAGACTCGGGCATATGTAATGCAGAAGAATTTTTAACCGAGCTAAAAAATGGTGAATTTAATTATAGCTTTATTTCAGATATTCCCGATAACAAGGATGTCAAGTATAAGCTTGAGGGTTATCTTTTCCCAAGCACCTATGATTTTGCTATGGAGGCAAATGCTCATACCGTTATAAATAAGCTTCTCGGCGAGTTTGAAAAGCAGTATAATAAAGTAAAGAGTAAGCTCCCCAAAGATATGAGTATGGCAGAGGCAGTAAATCGTGCGGCTCTTATCGAGCGCGAGGCAAAGCTCGACAGGGAGAGAACAATGATTTCAGGCGTTATTGAAAACAGACTCAAAATAGGTATGCTTTTGCAGATTGATGCAAGCGTCGTATATGTGATTTCGGACGGGCTCTATGATGTGGACAGAGTGTTCTACAAGCACCTTGAGGTTGACTCCCCCTATAATACCTATAAGTACACAGGGCTTCCCGCAGGACCTATCTGTAACGCGGGAATTAAATCAATCGAGGCGGCTATGACTCCTAAAGCGCATAAGTATCTTTATTACCATACCGACACTGATAAAAACGACGGAAGTCATATCTTCAGCGAGACCTTTGCACAGCACAAATCATAAGGAGTACAGTATGAAATATATTATAGACAGATTTGAAGGCGAATTTGCAGTTCTTGAAAAGGAAGAGGGCGGAACAATTGATGTTCCTAAAACACAAATCCCTAATGCAAAAGAGGGATATGTAGTGTTTTTTAAGGACGGAGTTTATAGCATAGACGCAGAGGAAACAGAGAAAAGAAAAGCACTGATAGCAGAAAAAATGAAAAAGCTTTTTGAAAGGAAATAAGCCTATGAAAAAGGACTCAATAATTCAAATGATAAAATTCACTCTTTTTTCCGCATCTGCAGGAATAATACAGGTTTTGTCATTTGCACTTTTTAGTGAAG
>JAZNTQ010000036.1:0-2324 GCA_045591865.1 Clostridia bacterium | reverse complement strand
ACGTCGAGTAGACGTCTCGACTTCACCTCTCTTTCAAATTTTCGTGAGGTTTCGTCTAACACCCCTCACAGAACCCAACGTGCCCTATTAAGGCATTAGGCTCTTCACATAAATCTTACATTAAGTCCATATATTCACATAAAGCTTTGGTTGCACTATCGGATGTTTTCTAAGCAGTGATTGATACCTACGCCAGCTCAGATATGCTCTTTGACTCCGTCTTGTGAGTGCTTTGTAAAATGCACTCACTATGAAACGATAGAAATTTAGCAAGCTTTGATAATTACCGCTTATTCCATAGTACGCATAATGTCCTATGAGCTTCTTGTTCAACGATTCTATCGTGTCTGACGGCTTCCCGTGTATGTTCATCTTCAGCCATTCCTTTACTGCTTGCTTCTTTGCTTTTAGCTTCTTCTTGCTTGTACGGTATATTATTCTGTATTTTCCCGTTAATGTTTCTCCGTTTATGAATGTGAAGCCAAGAAAATTAAAGCTTTCGGTCTTACCATCTTTGCTGTTTTGTTTCGCAAATCTTCCGAATCGCATTATCTTGCTCTTATCATCTGCCAGTTCTAAGTTGAATTTCTTCAATCTTTCCTTTAATGCCTGATAGAAGCTTCTTGCCTCGTTTTCATACTGAAAGAAGCATACGAAGTCATCTGCGTATCTTACTATATACACTTCACCTTTGCATCTTTTCTTTACAACCTTATCAAACCACATATCAAGTACATAATGCAGATATACATTTGCAAGTACGGGTGATATTAGTCCGCCTTGTGGTGTCCCTTTATCACTCTCATAATATTTCATATCTTCGATTATCCCCGATTTGAGAAACCTTACGATATATCTTAGAAAATTCTTGTCCTGTATATCGTTTTCAAGAAACTTCATAAGCCATTTATGGTCTACGTTATCAAAGAAGCCTTTGATGTCTGCATCTACCACATAATTGACTTTCCTTGTCATTACAATTTGGTTGATTTCCCTTATTGCCATATGACAGTTTCTTCCTTGCCTGAAACCATACGAAAAGTCATAGAATTTCCACTCATAGATTTGGTCAAGTATTTTACGCATTACTCCCTGAACTAATCTGTCCTCATAAGCAGGTATTCCAAGAGGACGCATTTTATCGCTTCCTGTTTTAGGAATATACGTTCTTCTTACCGCTTGCGGGCGATAACTGAATGTTTTCATTCTTGCTATGAGATTTTCAAGATTTTCTTCAAGGTTTTCTGCATATTGTTCCTTGCTCATTTTGTCTATGCCTGTTGCTTTTCCCGACTTTTGCATTTTATGTTCTTTAGCAAGGTTTTCCTTGTTCACATAGTGCATTATGGTTTGTACTTTCTCGTGATTCCTGGACTGCAATGCTATTTTGCTAAAATCATTTTCCACCCTTCTTGTCACCTCCTGTGTAACAAATGTTTCTTTTAGTAAAGCGATTTATACGTTAGTCCCTTCCCTCCGTGCCGTTACGCATTTTCATCGGTACTATGAACTAATCCGACTTCTTGCATATCATTTCTGCCATCTCAGACGAAATGCTCCTTGTATGGCAAATACTTTTCTCAAAGAATACGCAAGACCTCACAGGTATGCCGTGTGTAACAATCTTAAACTCGCCACGCTCTAGGACCCCGATGGAACTCATTTATTCTTGTCAATAGCGAATAAATGTTATTGCCTGCTACTGAGGTGACAGTATCGGCTTCCATTCTATATACTCTAACGAGGCTCAATAACTTCACGCTTTCGCATTGCGGCTCGAATAGTTTTCTGCCTACGCTTAAACCTAACCTCACGGCTTCGGCTCCAAGGCTGAATAACGGCGGTTGACTAAACCTTACCGTGTCGGCTTCCCACCGACTATACACACGACACCGAACTGTCGCACCACCTCCATCGATATTATTTTATCATATTATCAAATTTTTCTCAATGGATAACCGGCATTTTTTATGTATCAATTACTTATTTTCATCATTTTTGTCATCACTTTCAATCTCATAGTCATATTCCTTGTAATTTTCATCAATAAAATCTCCGATTTTGCCGACAACAAAATATCCGCTTATCATATATGCAATAACAGCTATTAATAAAATAATATCACGCATACCATCATCTCCCAACTTGCCTTACGGGACATTTCAGACTATATATGAAAGCATTTTTGTATATTTTTATACTCGCCGAGGACAAGCATTGTTTCATCTGCTTTCAAAACGGTGTCAGGAAGAATTGTAAGGCTCATCTTTCCGTCCTGCTTTATAGCCATAATGTTAATCCCGAATTTTTTACGAATATCAATT
>JAZNTQ010000035.1:0-5915 GCA_045591865.1 Clostridia bacterium | reverse complement strand
AGGCATCGGCGAAGCTCTTAAGGAGAAAAATCCCGATATCACAATATGGGCAGTAGAGCCTGAACATGCGGCCCCCCTTTCACGCGCCTCTATCGGTACACATTTGCAGATGGGTATTGGTGATGGGCTTATTCCACCCATACTCAATCAGAATATTTACAGCGATATTTGTATTATAAAAGATGAGGAAGCGATTCAGACTGCAAAGGACCTCGCGTCAAAGGAAGGTATCCTCTGCGGTATTTCAAGCGGCACAAATGTTGCAGCGGCAATCAAGCTTGCTAAAAAGCTTGGCAAGGGAAAAACAGTTGTCACAGTTCTTCCCGACACGGCAGAAAGATATTTTTCAACCCCGCTTTTCGAGGATTGATTTAATACAATTTAGGAGGAGATTTATATGAACACAAACGTTAGACCCGATTCTATGGAGCGTATCACTACAAAAGCGCTTGCAGAAAAATTCATTGACGAACAGGTAGCACTTGTTCGCGAGCAAGTTGGGGACAAGAAGGTCCTTCTTGCGCTTTCAGGTGGTGTGGATTCATCAGTTGTTGCAGCACTTCTTATCAAGGCTATTGGCAAGCAGCTTGTATGTGTCCATGTAAATCACGGTCTTATGCGTAAGGGCGAGAGTGAGCAGGTTATCGAAGTTTTCAAAAACAGACTTGACGCAAACCTTATCTATGTAGACGCAACCGACCGCTTCCTTGACCTTCTTAAAGATGTTGCTGACCCCGAAACAAAGAGAAAGATTATAGGTAATGAGTTTATCAAGGTGTTTGATGAAGAAGCAGCAAAGCTTACAGATATCAAGTTCCTTGCACAGGGTACAATCTATCCCGACATCCTTGAAAGCAAGGGTGTAAAGGCTCATCACAATGTTGGCGGACTTCCCGAAGAAATGGAAATGGAGCTTGTAGAGCCCGTCAAGCTTCTCTACAAGGATGAGGTAAGAGTGGTAGGTTCTGCACTCGGTCTTCCTGACGAGATGGTTTACCGTCAGCCTTTCCCCGGTCCTGGTCTTGGTGTAAGATGCCTTGGTGCAATTACACGTGACAGACTTCACGCACTTCGTGAGGCAGATGCAATCCTCCGCGAAGAATTCGATAACTGCGGTCTTGCAAAGACAGTTTGGCAGTACTTCATCGCAGTTCCCGATATGAAGAGCGTAGGCGTAAAGAACGACAAGCGCTATGAGGGATGGCCTGCAATCATCCGTGCAGTTAATACTACTGACGCTATGACAGCTACTATCGAAGAAATCCCCTACGAAGTACTCCACAAGATTACAAACCGCATCACAAACGAAGTAGACGGCATCAACCGCGTGCTTTTAGACCTCACACCCAAGCCTATCGGCACAATTGAGTGGGAGTGAGTTTTGCATAGCAAAACTCAACTATGATTATTTCGCAAGGAATAATCATATCATAACATTTTTGCGTTAGCAAAATTCATAACTCTAAACTGTAAACTTAAAAACGCTCTTGTGAAATAAGTTGTCAATTTAGATTGCCCTTGGCAAGTTATGGTGCACCTGCGGTGCATTTGAATAAAGGGAGTTTTATATGACGGAAAGTATACTAAGAACAAAGTCTAAGGAATTTGCCACATCGATAGTATTGCTTTGCAGAGAGTTAAGAGAATATGACGTGGAATATGTCCTGATAAATCAGCTTCTTCGTTCTGGAACATCTGTTGGTGCAAATATTCACGAGGCACAATACGCTCAAGGAACAAAGGACCTTATTTCAAAATTCGAGATTGCATTAAAGGAATGTAACGAAACAGAATACTGGCTTGAAATTTTGCTTGATGTAGAAAGTATCCTTGAAGAAGATTTTAAGTTGCTTCAAGAAGAATGCATTGAGCTACGCAGAATGCTTGTTTCATCTGTAAAGAAATTAAAAGAAAAAATATAATTATGTATGATAGAATATTAATATAAAGGCATTTGAAATCCAGGGTACACGGAGGTAATTATGGATTTTCAGTATTTGAAAACTTTCTGGACTTCATGGCTGAAGAAAGAAGCCCCGGAAATGCAGTCGAGGTAAGAATAGGAAACGAGAGCGTTTTCAAATATGCGGCGGGATATTCTGACCTTGAAACGAAAAAAGAGCTTACGGGAGAAGAATATTTCAACATCTACTCCTGCTCAAAGATAACCACAATGACGGCAGCTATGCAGCTTCTTGAAAAAGGAAAATTCCTTGTAACCGACCCTTTGTATGACTATATCCCTGAATACAAGACTATGTATGTGGATGACGGCGAGGGAAATATTCGCGAGGCAAAGAACCCTATAACAATAGGTAACCTTTTTTCAATGACCGCGGGCTTTACTTATAATTTCAAAACCGATGCGGTAGAGAAAGTGAGAAAGCTGACAGACGGCAAAATGAACACCGATGTTTTTGCAAGATGTAAGGCAGAGGACCCACTTATCTTCGACCCTGGTGAAAAGTGGCGCTACAGTGTGTGCCACGATGTTCTTGCAGGGCTTATTTCGATAATAGAGGGAAAACCCTTCCGTCAGTATGTTAGGGAGAATATCTTCGAACCGCTTGGTATGGAAAAGTCGGTGTATCATGCGACAGACGAAATCAAATCGCAGATGGCATCACAGTATAAATTTGTTCCAGAGGGTGAAAACGGTGAGCTTGATATCGTAGAAGCGCAGAAATATGGAAGAAGCAACGATGGAACACTTGTCAACGTTGGGAAAGAAGTTTCTCGCGTTCTCGGAGAGGAGTTTGACAGCGGTGGCGCAGGAATAACGACTACTGTTTCTGATTATATGAAGCTTTTAGAGGCTCTTGCAAACTTTGGCGTGGGTGCAACAGGAGAAAGAATACTAACAGAAAATACAGTTGAGCTTATGCGTACCAACAGACTTACCGAAGAGCAACTCAAATACTTCAACTGGAGGCAGCTTGCAGGCTACGGTTACGGATTTGGAGTAAGAACTCTTGTGGACCGCGCAAAAGCAGGTTCTATCGGTAATTTAGGAGAGTTCGGCTGGGGTGGTGCGGCAGGAGCAACTGCGATTGTAGACCCCAAGCTCAATCTTTCTGTCTTCTATGTTCAGCACTGTCTTAACCCGAGAGAAGAATTTTATCAGCCGAGACTCAGAAATATCGTTTACACCTGTCTTGGAAAATAAATACAAAACGCATCTTTTTTAGATGCGTTTTTATTATGCTTAATACTTGAAAAAAGAGTGATTGTTTGATAAAATTAACTCATAGGGGGAGAACATTATGCAGGAAATTAAATGTCCAAAATGCGGTGAGGTTTTTCAGGTTGATGAATCAGGCTACGCCGCTATAGTAAAGCAGGTTCGCGACAAAGAATTTGAAAAGGAAATTCTTGAACGTGAAAGTGTACATAGGGCAGAGAGGGATTCTGCTTTGAAACTTGCAGTAACAAAAATAGAATCTGAAAAAGATAGAGAAATAGCGGAAAAAGCTCTTGAAATCGAGCACCTAAAGGCAGAGCTTGAAATGAAAAACAAAAGCACAGATATAGCAGTTAAGGATGCTCTTTTGGAGAAGGAAAGCAAGATTTTAGAGCTTGAAACTAAAATCAAATTGCAAAGCAGTGAGTTTGAATTAAAAGAAAAATCCGCCGCTGAAAAACATGCCGAGGAAATTAGGCTCAAGGAAGAAGAAATCGCATACTACAAGGATTTTAAAACCCGACAGTCTACCAAAATGATTGGCGAAAGCCTTGAACAACACTGCGAAATCGAATTCAATAAATTAAGAGCAACTGCCTTCCCGAACGCATATTTTGAAAAGGATAACGACGCCAGAACGGGAAGCAAGGGCGATTTTATTTATCGCGAGGCAGCAGAGGACGGGACGGAATTTATCTCAATAATGTTTGAAATGAAAAATGAGATGGATACCACTGCTACAAAACATAAAAATGAAGATTTCTTCAAAGAACTTGACAAGGACAGACGGGAAAAGAACTGCGAATATGCAGTCCTTGTAACGATGCTTGAGGCTGATAACGAGTTCTATAATACGGGCATAGTTGATGTTTCTTATAAATATCCCAAAATGTATGTTGTAAGACCGCAGTTTTTTATGCCTATTATAACCTTATTAAGGAACGCGGCGCTCAATTCACTTTCATATAAGCGTGAGCTTGAAGTGATGCGTAATCAGAATATTGACATAACTCATTTTGAGGAAGATATCAGTGATTTTAAGGAAAAATTCTCTCGTAATTTCCGTCTGGCAAGTGAAAAATTCCAGAAGGCAATTGATGAAATTGATAAAACGATTGACCATCTTCAAAAGACTAAAGAAGCACTCATATCTTCTGAAAACAATTTAAGACTTGCAAATAATAAGGCAGAAGACCTCACAATCAAGCGCCTCACAAAAGGAAATCCCACTATGGCAGAAAAATTTGCCGAGCTTGAGAGAAATAAGTGAAAAGCAAAGATTATAGGTGCAATTTGACCGTTATACAAAGAAAGGATGATGATTATGATGGCAAACACAATTATTTCTGCTATTATTGCGATTGTTATGATGTTTGCTCCCGTTTGCGCAGGTGCACAGGTAGACTTTTTGTTTGAAAATGCAAATAACTATACAGAGGAAACCTCATTTACAATAACATTTGACAACAGTAAGGAAATAGTTGAACTTCTTAAGGAACTTGAAATGCCGGAAGAATATGAAGCATTTGCCGATATTGAGAAATTTCTGGAAACGCTTCTTTCTGTCGAAGGAAAGATGTATGTTCAGGCGGATGTAAGCGAGGATATGAAAAAGGCACAGGTTTCTATTGTTTCGGATGAGTTTAATTCGATTGATTTTAACCGTAATCTTAAGATTGATATATCCTCGAAGCTTGGAATGTGGGTATCGTACGATTTTACTGATACCTCAAAACCTGTATTCGAGATAATTTATTCTCTTCCGTTTATGGAAAAATATGTACATATCGACATATTTGAAATGTTGACGGATGAAGAAAAAGAAGAAATGGTTTCCGTTATGATGGACTCTATTGCGTTGGGAAGCAGTGAAGAAACAAAAGCCTTTACAATGGAGCTTTTTGAAAAGTACACCGATATGAAGGTGTCTCTTTCAGGTGCAACAATAAAAATCGATAATGAGGGAATTGGCGGCATCATAAGGGAAATGACAGAATATATGACATCACTTGCTACCCCATATATGTCAGAGGAAGAAAAATTACTTATGACGGAGGAACTCGAAGCATTTGATTTTGAAAATCTTCAAATACTCGGAAAAGATGGTATATTACTTACCTACGATTTCAAAAACGGTAATATTTCAACTGCTTCAACATCTGCTGATATAAGTATTGATATATCAGGCTTTTACACCTCAATCACAGGTATGGAATGGGATTTTATATCTGATGGTAAAATAGATTTCTCGTTTAAGACACAAGCTATTGTTTCAAAAATAGGCAGTACAAAGGTTGAAATACCAGCTCTTAATGAGGATAACTCGATATCTCTTTCTGAAATGATAAAAGAAGAAATGGGTGAATCCCTTATCGAGCCTGATGAAGAGAATTACAACCCATATCCCTATTGGTATCTAGGAGTAGATACAGAAGACCTCCCGATAATAAATGGTGAAATATATGTTCCCCTGCGAAAGACGCTTGAAAGTGGGTATGAGGATAGCATAAATATAGGCTTTGAAAATGGTGCTATTACAGTAACAGGAGAATACTTCCCCAATTTCAAAACGATGCAGCTTTCAAATGGAAGTGATAAAATTTATCTTGATGGTGTCGAAAAAGAAACTGCAACAGTATTTATCTATGACGGAACAACATATGTCAGTTACAGGCTATTTACCGAATATTTCGGTTGGGAATTTGTATCAGCTTATCATGAGATGCTGACAAAC
>JAZNTQ010000034.1:0-4736 GCA_045591865.1 Clostridia bacterium | reverse complement strand
GAAACCGTAAGACGTGAACGTCCCGAGGATGGTGACATCGTTATACTTCTCGCTGGCAGCACAGGCCGTGACGGTTGCGGCGGTGCAACGGGTTCTTCAACATCACACAATCTTTCTTCTCTTGAAAGCTGCGGCGCAGAGGTGCAGAAGGGTAATGCTCCCGAGGAAAGAAAGCTTCAAAGACTTTTCAGAAATAAGGAGGTTTCCCGTCTTATAAAGCGTTGTAACGACTTTGGTGCAGGCGGTGTATCAGTTGCAATAGGCGAGCTTGCTGATGGTCTTGAAATTGACCTTAATGCAGTTCCCAAAAAGTATGAAGGTCTTGACGGCACAGAACTTGCAATCAGCGAATCCCAGGAAAGAATGGCTGTTGTAGTTGAAAGCAAGGATGTGGAAAAATTCTGTGCTCTTGCAAAGAAGGAAAACCTTGAAGCAACAGTTGTTGCGACAGTTAAGGCTCATCCTTATCTTGTAATGAAGTGGAATGGTAAAGAGATTGTAAATCTTTCCAGAGAGTTCCTTAATTCAAATGGTGCTGAAAAGCATATCAATATTGCTCCTGCAAAATCACAGGAATTTAAAAAGGAAATTAGTGGCACATTCACTGAAAACTATAAAGAACTTGCCGAGGACCTTAATGTATGTTCAAAGCGTGGCCTTTCAGAGAGATTTGACTCCACAATCGGTGCAGGAAGCGTCCTGATGCCCTTTGGTGGCAAGTATCAGCGCACACCCGTTCAGGCTATGGTGAATAAAATTTCCACTCCCGACGGAGATACAGAAACCTGCAGTATTATGAGCTGGGGCTATAATCCCTTTATTATGGAAAAGAGTCCATATCATGGTGCATACCTTGCTGTAGTTGAGTCTGTATGTAAACTTATTGCACACGGCGGCTCATTTGAAGAAGTGTATCTCACATTCCAGGAATACTTCGAAAAACCCAAGTCTGACCCCGCACGTTGGGGTAAGCCGATGGCAGCTCTCCTTGGCGCATACAAGGCACAGAAAGACTTTGAAATCGCGTCTATTGGCGGTAAGGACTCAATGAGTGGTAGCTTTGAAAATATTGATGTTCCGCCTACTCTTGTATCCTTTGCGGTTACAACAGACAGCGTTAATAATATCATTTCACCTGAATTCAAGAAGGCGGGTAGCAAGGTTTACCTTGTAAAGCCCGAATATAATGAGAATTCACTGCCCGATGTACAATCACTCAAGACGATATTTGCTTTAGTTACAAAGCTTATGCGTGAAGGTAAAGTGCATAGCTGCTATACTCCCACATATGGCGGTATTGCAGAAGCAATTCTTAAGATGGCAATGGGTAACGGCATCGGATTTAACTATAACGAGACTATTTCTAAAGAAGAAATCTTCGGTTATAATTATGGTGCGTTTATTCTTGAAGCTACAGAAGAAATTGACGGAGCAATTTTACTCGGTGAAACAACTGAAGAAAACGTAATTTCACTTGGAGAAGAAAAGCTTTCTCTCTTTGAGCTTTGCGAACTTTATGAAAACAAGCTTGAAAAGATTTATAAGTGCAACATCGAAACTCCCGATACAAAGGTTGAAAAATTCAGTTATAATGGAACAAGCACTGTAAAAGCAAATACAAAAATTGCACAGCCTAGGGTTCTTATCCCTGTATTCCCCGGAACCAACTGTGAATATGACAGTGCAAAAGCATTCGAAAAGGCAGGGGCAAAGGCAGAAATCTTTGTTATCAATAACCTCACTTCTGCAAACGTTGCAGAGTCAGTTACGGAATTTGCAAAGAAGGTTAATGAGTCTCAAATTGTATTTATCCCCGGTGGTTTCTCCGGAGGTGACGAGCCTGACGGTAGCGGTAAGCTTATTACTGCATTCTTCAGAAATAAGGAAATCAGCGAAGCTGTAATGAATCTCCTTAAAAATCGTGACGGTCTTATGGCAGGTATATGTAACGGTTTCCAGGCACTTATTAAGCTTGGTCTTGTGCCTTATGGTGAAATTCTTGAGGCTGATGCAGATAGTCCCACTCTTACATTCAACACAATTTCACGCCATCAGTCCAAAATTGTAAATACAAGAATTGCTTCCAACAAGTCTCCCTGGCTTATGGAAACGAATGTAGGAGACATTTATTCAGTACCGATTTCTCACGGCGAAGGTCGCTTCCTTGCAAGCGAAGAGCTTATCAAAAAACTTGCCGATAATGGTCAGGTTATTACCCAGTACGTAGACCTTGAAGGAAATCCCACTTATGACATTCAGTACAATCCTAATGGTTCTGTCTGTGCAGTTGAGGGTATCATTTCTCCCGACGGAAAAGTACTTGGTAAGATGGGTCACTCCGAGCGTATCGGTGCAAACCTCTACAAGAATGTTGAAGGCAACTATGATATGAAGATGTTCTTGTCTGCTGTAAAATATTTTAACTGATAAGGAGCTAATTTAATGGATTCCGTTAGAGACAGAGTAAAAGAACACGGTAAAAACAGAAACAGAAAGCTTTTGTTTGGTGTGCTTGCAGTAATCATTTTAGTGATTGTAGCAATTACGGTGGAAAACAGAATAAGTTCAAAGCCTGCCGAGGTTACAATTTTTAAAAATGAAATAACAGATGAAAAAGCTGTGTTTATCCCTATAAAACAGCTTGAAACCAATATTATCGCTGTAAAAACGATTGATGGAAGCTATCGTCTTGCATTTGATGACTGCATAGGTTGTTATCAACAGTTTGGAGTTCATGGTAAATTTAAAAACAATTCAGATAATACAGGTCTCATCTGCGACAACTGCAAAAGTGAAGTAATGTACGACGAAATGGGTTATCTTACCGAGGAAAGTATGCCGTATCCTATCCCTGAGGTTGAAATAGAATCCTTTGATGACAGATTCGTAATTTCTGCAGAATATCTTGAAGGGAAGAAGCAGGCTCTTGTAGAGATGCGTAACGGAAAAGCCTTGAACAGATACAGCGAAAACCCTAAAAAGTAATATACAAAAATTTTCAAACATTAAAACCTCTTTTTTTGCTTAAAATAAGGTGAGAAAAGAGGTTTTTTTATGAAAATTATTCTGATTATTCTAATGATAATTTTAGCTGGATGTAATAAGGATGAAAGTATAGTAAAGAAAACAGGTGAAAATCCGCTAAAAAACAATTTCCTTAATCAAAAAAGGATGCAAATCACGGAAACTGTAGTAGGAGAAGCTTCAACTCAAATCATAGACAATGGAAAAAACAGAGTAGGAAATATAAATATCGCTTGCAGCAAAATAAATGGAATGAAGATAGCAAGTGGCGACACCTTCAGTTTTAATAAAATTACAGGCAAGAAAAACAAAGAAAACGGATATAAAAATGCCCCTATATTAGTGAATGGAGAGAAGAGCTATGGAATTGGGGGAGGAGTGTGTCAGGTCAGTACAACGATATATTTAGCCGCAAAAAAAGGCGGACTTGAAATAGCAGAGCACCACAATCATACAAAACCTGTAGGCTATGCTCCAAGGGGGATGGACGCTACGGTAGTTTACGGAGTAAAAGACTTGAAAATTAAGAATAACACAAAGGATGCACTCTATATTTATGCCTGGGTAGAGGAGGAAAAAGTTTTTGCAAAAATTATTAAAAAAAGTATTGACATAGAGTAACTTTGATGCTATTATAAAGACAAGAGATAACAGTAATGATTACTGTTATTAACAAGGAGGGATTATATGAGGTACAGCAGGCAACGAGAAGCGCTGCTATATTTGCTTCGTTCGACCAAGTCCCATCCCGACGCAGAATGGTTATACACAGGGCTTCGTAAGGAGTATCCCAATATATCTCTTGGTACTGTCTACCGAAATTTAAGGCAGCTTACAGAAGCAGGAGAAATACTGGAGCTAAACTACGGAAGCATTTCTCATTTCGATGGGGATATTTCCCCTCATTACCATATGAAATGTAATGCTTGCAACAGAATTTACGATATCCCTATATCGAGTGTATCAATAAATTTGAATACAGTGGATGGATTTGAAATCGATACACTAAGCCTTGTGGTAAATGGAACTTGTCGGAATTGTCAGAAAAAATAATTGATTTTATATACGAAAGGAAAGATATTATGAAAAAGTTTGTATGTTCAGTATGTGGTTATGTTCACGAGGGAGAACACGCTCCCGAAAAATGTCCCCAGTGCGGAGTTCCAGCGACAAAATTTAATGAGCAGATAGGGGAAAAGACCTGGGCTGCAGAACACGTTGTGGGCGTTGCAAAGGGAGTAAGCGAAGATATTATTGCAGACCTTCGTGCTAACTTTGAAGGTGAGTGCTGCGAAGTAGGTATGTATCTTGCCATGGCAAGAGTAGCACATCGTGAAGGCTACCCCGAAATAGGTCTTTATTGGGAAAAGGCAGCTTACGAAGAAGCAGAGCATGCTGCAAAATTTGCAGAGCTTCTTGGTGAAGTCGTAACAGATTCAACAAAGAAAAATCTCGAAATGCGCGTAGATGCTGAAAATGGCGCAACTGCAGGCAAGTTTGACCTTGCAAAGCGTGCTAAAGAAGCAAATCTCGATGCGATCCACGACACAGTTCACGAAATGGCTCGCGACGAAGCTCGTCACGGAAAAGCATTTGAAGGTCTTTTAAAGAGGTTCTTCTAATATTGAAATAACAATATTTTAAGGGTTTGAGAAATCTCTCAAACCCTTATATTACCTATTGTCAACAGATTTTTAAGCAAAAGATTAAAC
>JAZNTQ010000033.1:0-8098 GCA_045591865.1 Clostridia bacterium | reverse complement strand
CCCGAGGTTTGGACTCGCGACATTAAATAAGGGAGGGTGAATTAAATGGCAATCACACAGTATTTCGGAACAGGTAGAAGAAAGAAGTCTGTTGCTCGTGTTCGCCTCGTTCCCGGTAAAGGCGAAATCACTATCAACAAGAGAACTATAGACGATTACTTCGGTCTTGAAACACTTAAGGCGATCCTTCGTCAGCCCCTCGTTGCTACAAATACAGAGGGTAAGTTTGACGTAATCTGTAATGTTCAGGGCGGCGGTTTCACAGGTCAGGCCGGTGCAATCCGTCACGGTATCGCTCGCGCACTTCTTAAGGTTGACGAAGAAGCTTACAGACCTGTACTTAAGCAGGCTGGCTTCCTTACTCGTGACCCCAGAATGAAGGAAAGAAAGAAGTACGGCTTAAAGGGCGCTCGTCGTGCACCTCAGTTCTCAAAGAGATAAAAAACAGATTGTATTTTTTCAGACACTCGTCACTTTTGGCGAGTGTCTTTTTTCTTGCGTTGTTTTATCTCCTTTCGCCCTTCGGACACCTCGGCATAGCACTCGGTGCTCGTGGCTGAAAACAGTTCGCAGGACTGTTTTCTTAACGCCCCGACAGTTCTCAAAGAGATAACCTACTTTATCTACTACAAAACCCACAACCAATTGGTTGTGGGTTTTTTCTTTTCCCTTTATTGCACAAATCTAATAAGTATGTTATATTAAGCATGTAGCAATTTTAAATAGAAGGTGATATTATGCAACCGAAAGATTATATATTAGACAGAATTGAGGGCGAATATGCCTATTTGAAGGATATTGAAAACGGGAACGAGGTTTTTATCGCCCTTGCTCTGCTTCCCCTGGGGGCAACAATCGGAAGTCGCCTCCACTTTGAAATGTTTGAATATACACTGATAGACTAAACAAAAAAGCGTTGCACAAAAACTGCCCAGTCCCCAAACTGTTGCAGCTATGACTTGAGAGAGGGAATTATATTTATCAAAAATGGGGAAATTGTTTTTAAGGATATATACGATTCCAATCCCGAGCACCCATCAGATATAATTTATGAGCTTAATGAAGACCACTTATCAGTTTATAAAAAGGATACTTTGATTTGTGTTGTGAAAAAAGATGACTCTTTTTATCTTGTGAAAAAAAGTGAAAATTAGCAATTTTTATGCAACAAAAAAAGGAGATGTGAATCACATCTCCTTTTCTATTATATTCCTAAATCTTCGGTTGTTTCGCCGATTGTGACGTCCTCGGGGAGAGGCTCGTCGGGAGTTTCCTCTTCAGGAACTTCCTCGGGGATTTCTTCTTCGGCAGGAGCTTCAAACGAAAGTGAAATCACGCTTCCGTCCTCTTCTTTTATTTCACCCTCAAACACAGGCATATCTCCGCCCGAATTTTCTATAATATAGACTAGCGCGCGCGGAGTGAGTCTTTTTCCGTCCTGACGGATATCGGTTTCACCATTTATGATAAGCTTTTTATTATCAAACTTATACATTCCGTCGTCATAAAGGTCGGCTAAAACTGTGTACCCTCCGTCCTTTGCAATAACGCTTTCGGGATAGAAAACTATGTTGCAGGAGAGGGAAACATTCTGCACCTCGGGAGGCTCTTCCTCTTCCTGTGGCTCTTTTTCTATAATCACCTCATCAAGAGGTTTCTGCGGCTCTTTTTCCGCCTTCAGTATAAATATACCCGCCACGATTGCACCTATAAGAAGAACTGCAAGGACAATAGCCACTGCAATAAGAGCGCCATTTCCCTTTTCTTCTTTTCTATGGTAATTTTCGTTGCTTTGCCCCCTTCTTGCCGCACTGAACTCATCATCGCTCACACGATTCTGTTGGGGTTTTTCCTCTTTTAAGGGGTCAAACTTGAAGGTTTGGGTCTTATCTTCAAAATTATTCATAAGCTACCCTCCTTATTCCTGCACATCCTCTGCAGGTTTTACTTCGGGGGATGTTACCTCACCGTTTTCTTCGCTCTCTTCCTCGGGTTCCTCGTGCTCTGTGATACCGATAGAAACAACCCTTACTCCCTCGGGAAGACGGATAAGTCTCACACCCTTGGTGCTTCTGCCGATAGTGCTGATACCGCTTGCAGGTATTCTTATTATTACACCCTCGGAGGTAATTATCATAATATCTTCATCATCCTTAACGGAGCGGATACCAACCACATTACCAGTAACCTCGCTGCACTTATATGTCTTTATACCTACGCCGCCACGGTTTTGCACGCGGTACTCTGAAAGCTCTGTTCTCTTTCCGTAGCCGTATTCTGTAACTGCGAGAAGCTGGGTATCTTCTGCTGCAAGGCACATACCGATAATAAAGTCGTCGCCGCGGAGCGTAATCGCCTTAACACCGCGCGTAACACGACCCATAGAGCGGACATCCTTTTCATTGAAACGGATAGCCATACCGCTGTGTGTACCTACAACAACCTCATTTTCGCCATTTGTAAGCTCAACCTTGATAAGCTCATCGCCCTCGTCGAGCACGATACCTA
Source organism: Clostridia bacterium (assembly GCA_045591865.1). Taxonomy (GTDB): domain Bacteria; phylum Bacillota; class Clostridia; order UMGS1883; family UMGS1883; genus UMGS1883. Next base: position 5,590 of record JAZNTQ010000033.1, on the reverse strand, counting down.
TGATACCGCCTTTTCTTGCAGTATTATAGTCGGTAACGGCAGTTTTCTTTATTACGCCGCCCTTTGTAGACATAAGAAGATACTTATCCTCTTCAAATTCGCGAAGGGCTATCATAGCTGTTACTCTTTCGTCCTTTTCCACGGGAAGAATATTTACTATCGCACTGCCCTTTGCCTGACGGCTTGATTCAGGAATCTGATAACCCTTGAGTCGATACATTTTGCCACGGTTTGTGAAGAAGAGCATATTATCGTGAGTAGAAGCCACAATAATGCTTTGTGCGAAGTCCTCTTCCTTGGTCTTCATACCCTTCACGCCCTTACCGCCTCTGTTCTGACTTGCATAGAGTGTCGCAGGCATACGCTTTATATAACCACTGTTTGTAAGGGTGAATACGCTTTCTTCTTCTTCGATAAGGTCTTCTATATCGATTTCTGTCATTACATTTTCAATGCTTGTTCTTCTTTCGTCGCCAAACTTGTCGCGGATTTCGGCAAGCTCTTTCTTAATCTGTTCAAGAAGAAGAGACTCGTCGCCCAAAAGTGCCTTGTATTCTTCTACCTTTGCGGTAAGATTTTCATATTCCTCATCAATCTTTTCGCCGTTTAAGCGCTGGAGCTGTGCAAGACGCATATCGAGAACGCTCTGCGCCTGAATTTCAGAGAATCCGAAGCGGGCCATAAGATTTTCCTTCGCATCGTCGTAGGAATTTCTTATTACTTCAATTATTTCATCAATATTTGCAAGGGCAATACGAAGACCTTCAAGAATGTGCATTCTTGCTTCTGCTTTTTCCTTGTCAAATACGATTCTTCTTGTAACGATTTCCTTCTGGAAAGTGATAAAGTGCGAAAGAACCTCTTTAAGTCCCATTGTTTTGGGCTTTCCGTCACAAATTGCGATAAGGTTTACGGAGAAGCTGTCCTGAAGACGGGAATATTTATAAAGCTGATTGAGCACAACCTGTGCATTGGCATCTCTCTTTAAGAAAATCTCAAGGCGAAGGCCTACACGGTCTGAAGAATGGTCTTCAATATCGGAAAGCCCCTCAATCTTCTTTTCCTTTACAAGATTTGCAATTGACTCAACAAGTAATTTCTTATTTACCTGATAGGGAAGCTCTGTTACGATAATAGAGCTTGTGCCGTCCTTATGCTCCTCTATTTCGGCTTTCGCACGGATAACAATTTTACCGCGACCTGTGTTATATGCGCTTCTGATACCGCTTCTTCCCATAATAGTCGCACTTGTGGGGAAGTCGGGGCCTTGAATATGCTCCATAAGTTCCTCAACGGTGATGTCGGGGTTATCAATCTGCGCGATTGTACCATTTAATACTTCAGTAAGGTTATGCGGGGGTATATTTGTAGCCATACCAACCGCGATACCGCTGCTTCCATTTACAAGGAGAGTGGGTATTCTTGTGGGAAGGATTGTAGGCTCTTTTCTCTTTTCGTCAAAGTTGGGAACAAAATCGACTGTGTTCTTCTCTATATTTTCAAGGAGAACATTTGAAAGCTTACTCATTCTTGCCTCTGTGTAACGATAAGCAGCAGGCGGGTCGCCGTCAATACTACCAAAGTTACCATGACCCTCTACGAGAGGATATCTCATTGAGAAATCCTGTGCCATTCTTACCATTGCATCGTAAACAGATGCGTCACCATGGGGATGGTATCTACCGATAACGTTACCAACGGTTGTTGCCGACTTGAAGAAAGGCTTGTCGCTTGTAAGATTTTCCTCGTACATAGAATAGAGAATTCTTCTGTGTACGGGCTTAAGACCGTCACGCACATCGGGGAGCGCACGGCTTACGATAACGCTCATTGCATAGTCAATGAACGCCTCTTTCATTCTTTTTTCAATATCTATATCCACAATTGTCTGGGTATCAAAATACTCCTCGAAATGTGAATCTTCATATTTCTTATGTTTAGCCATCTTTTCTTCCTTTCTTATCCTCTGTCAAAGGATATGGGGATTGTTAAGAGGATACCCCTTAACAGTAAATTTCGTTAAAATCGGGGGAGTGTACCTCGATTTTAACTCCTTTAAAGGGCTACCGCGGTGAGCGGTGCGCGAGCGAAAGCCCTTCCCTCGCAACGAATGCTTTTGCGAAGCAAAACTTTTGTTGCGAAATTTATTATATATCAAGGTTTGTTACATACTGTGCGTTGTCCTCAATAAACTGTCTTCTCGGCTCAACCTCTTCTCCCATAAGAACGCTGAATATTTCGTCCGCCTTCTGTGCATCCTCAAGAGTAACCTTGAGAAGAATTCTGTTCTTTGGGTCCATAGTTGTTTCCCAAAGCTCTTCGGGGTCCATTTCACCAAGACCTTTGTATCGGCTTATTTCAACCTTTGCGCCTGCGTCGCCGTTTTTCATTTCCTCACTTATCCGGTCTCTTTCCTCGTCGCTGAATGCAACCTCGCTCTTTTTACCTCTTGAAATCTTATAAAGAGGAGGCTTTGCAAGGTAGATGTGGCCTGTTTCAACAAGCTCGCGCATAAATCTGAAGAAGAATGTGAGAAGAAGCGTCTGAATATGAGCACCGTCGACGTCGGCATCGGCCATAATGATTACTTTGTCATAACGGAGCTTTTCAATATTAAATTCACTTCCTATACCTGTGCCGAGCGCCTGAATAACGGGTTTAAGCTTATCGTTTCCGTAAACCTTAACCTCCTGCGCCTTTTCAACATTAAGCATCTTACCCCAAAGAGGAAGAATTGCCTGATATTTACTGTCACGTCCGCTCTTTGCACTGCCGCCGGCACTATCACCCTCAACGATATAAATTTCGGTCATTGTGGGGTCTTTTACGATACAGTCGGTAAGCTTACCCGGGAGTGAGCTTGTGCCGAGAGGAGTCTTTCTTGTTGCCTCACGCGCTTTTCTTGCAGCAAGGCGTGCGCGCGATGCCATAAGAGCCTTTTCGATGATTATTTTGCCCGTTGCTGGGTTTTCTTCAAGGAAATCAGCAAGCTTTTCGCGGAGAAGATTTTCAACAAGTCCGCGTATTTCACTGTTGCCGAGCTTGGTTTTTGTCTGTCCTTCAAACTGCGGTTCTTCAAGCTTTACGGAAATAACTGCAATAAGACCTTCTCGTACGTCGTCACCCGTTAATTCCTCATCGTCTTTTATAAGCTTATACTTTCTTCCGTATTCTGAAAGCACCTTTGTTAGCGCTGTCTTAAAACCTGTTTCGTGAGTACCTCCCTCGGTAGTGGAGATATTATTTGCAAAGGATTCGATAACTTCATCGTACCCATTATTCCACTGGAGCGCAATTTCGGCCACAGAACCGTTTTTCTCACCGCTTACATAGATGACATCATTGTGAATCTCTAAAAGCGTGTCCTTGCGGCTTTTTTTATCATTTAAGAGGTATGAAACGAAGTTCTTTATACCTCCGTCGTAATGAAGTACCTCTTCACGCTTGTTTTCACGGTCATCACGGAATACAATTTTTATACCGCCGTTTAAGAACGCCTGCTCACGAAGACGCTTTAAAAGAATTTCGTAATCATACACAGTTTCCTCGAAAATTTCGCCGTCTGCCCAGAAGGTAATTTCGGTACCTGTTCTGTCGGTAGTGCCGCTTTCCTTTACCTCTCCCTGCGGAACACCGCGGAGATAACACTGCGACCATATCTTTTCACCATCGTGAACTTCTACGGTAAGCTTTGTGGAAAGAGCATTAACAACAGACGCACCAACGCCGTGCAGACCTCCCGATACCTTGTATCCGCCTCCGCCGAATTTACCGCCGGCATGAAGAACAGTGAAGATAACGTCTATTGTAGAAATACCCATTTTGGGATGAATTCCGTGAGGAATACCGCGTCCGTTATCCTTTACAGTTACACTGTTGTCAGCATTTAAGGTAACGTCAATCTGCGTACAATAACCCGCAAGCGCTTCGTCTATACTATTGTCCACGATTTCGTAAACAAGATGATGAAGACCGCGCGCAGACGTAGACCCTATATACATACCAGGTCTTTTTCTTACGGCCTCAAGTCCCTCGAGTACCTGTATTTGATTTTCGTCATATGAATTATTGATTTTCTGTTCCAATTGAGTCATTCCTTTCTGCTCTTTTCTGGAGTGTTTGCGAAGAAATTTGTGTTATATACACTTTTTCATTTGTTACTACATATGTTTTCGGGATTTCATACCCTATGTATTCAACCGATTTCTTTTTTTCGATTGCTTTCAGAAACTCCCTTGTTTTTTTGCTGATACTTGTGGTTTCCAAATCGAAAATTCCGATTATTTTCTTTTTGCTTATAACCTTTCCCTCTCCGATATGGATAAACATAATTAATTCACCACTTTACCGTCTTTTATATTTATAATATTTGCGTTTTTATCCATAAACGAATTTTCAATATCCGTACAGCTTATCATTATCTGCTTTCCTCTAATCTGCGATATTAAAAAGTCGCGCCTTTTTTTATCAAGCTCACTTAAAATATCGTCAAGAAGCATCACGGGATAAACTCCGTTTTCTTCTTTTATTATTTCCATTTGTGCGCTCTTAAGGCTTAAAACTGCAGTTCTTATCTGTCCCTGGCTGGCATAATTTTTTGCGTTTTTACCATTTATGAAAAATTCAATTTCATCACGGTGAACGCCTGCCATTGAAAAGCAGTTTTCTTTTTCTTTTTCTTCATATTCAGAGAGCTTTCTTATAAAATTTTCTTTAATTTCATTTATATCTGCTCCCATTTTCACAGAGGGAGAATATCTCATTTCAAGAGTTTCTTTTCCTCCTGAAATTTCATTTTGCATTTCTTTTGCTTTTTTCTCAATTCTTTCCAGATAGCTTGAACGCATAAGCATTATTTTGCTTCCGCTTTCTGCTATTTTTTCGTTCCACACATCAAGAGTTACATAATTTTTTGATTTTAAAAGAGCATTTTTTTGATTTATAAGGTTTCTGTACCTTATAAGCTCTTTTATGAACTGCGGACGAAGCGGAATAATAGAGCTGTCACAAAATCTTCTTCTTTCATCGGGAAGCCCTTTTATTATAGAAAGCTCATCAGGTGTAAAAAGAACGCATATAAAATTACCGAGAAGTTCACTCGTTTTTTTAAGTTCTATTTCATTTAAGTAAATTTCTTTTCTTTTTCCGCTTAAAAATTTTATTTCACCCTTATAATTTCTTTCATTATTTTCAAAATCAAGGGTTATTTTGCTTTCTTTTTCTCCTTCCTTTATAATTTCTCTTCCGCTTGCACGAAAGCTTCTTCCATAGGAAAAATAATACACAGCTTCTAAAATATTGGTTTTTCCCATTCCATTTTCGCCATATATTATATTCACTTCGTCACCGAAAGAAATTTTTTCTTTTTCGTAGTTTCTGAAATTATAAAGTTCTAAATGAGAAGCATTCATATTATTTCATATTCCTCGCCTGAAATTTTGAATTTATCTCCTTTATAAAGCTTTTTTCCTCGGCGAAGCTCTATTTCTCCGTTTACCATTACTTCACCGTCTAAAATAAGCTCCTTTGCATGAGCTCCGTTTTCGGCAATTCCTGCATATTTTAATGCACTGTCAAGCTTTATAAATTC
>JAZNTQ010000032.1:0-13746 GCA_045591865.1 Clostridia bacterium | reverse complement strand
CCTTGGAATCTATACCGAAAACCTCTCCGCAAATCATACAGTTGCCAGTATAATTATCTATTTCTTTTATGTTTATAAGGTCATTCACGGGGAAGGGCTTGCCCATAAGAGCACCCTCTGAAGCAACAGATACTATCTTTTTTGGCGCAGAATTTTCTTTGGGAATAAAAATAGGCTCGAGCTTTTTCTCTACCGTCATCTCGTCAACATCAAAACGAATGATTTTTTCCAAACCAAACCATTTTTTAAGAAGTTCGGAAAGGTTCTTGCCAATGCCCTCGCTCTCGGCAAGTTCAAGATTTCCGTGGCGTAAAAATACCGTGACGCTTTCTTTTTCACAATTTATGATGCAACTGTCAAGAATCGCGCGCCAGAAAGGATTTTGTGATAAAAGTGCATCAATGCAGTAATTCACGGAGTCGTTTTCGTCTATATTTTTCGCATCAAAAGAAAGATTAAGGGTAAAATCGCGGAGCTTATAGCTATCCTTTACTACCTTTACAAGCTTTTCCACTTCACTATATTCAAATATTGTGTCCGACACAACATCGGCACTTATTGTGCGCTTACTGGCGTCAGCTGAAATATTAAGTACTCTGGCATTTCCCAAAGGTCCGCTATACTGCGCGCTTGAGAAAGCCTGGCTTAAAGTATAGTTCTGCATTATAATTCCTCAATTTCTCTGAAAAGTTCGTCTGCGGCACTTTCAATAGGAATTTTGCGAACAGTTTCACCGTGCTTAAAAAGGAGCGCCTCCCCTTTTCCACAGGCTATCCCTATATCGGCTTCACGGGCTTCACCCGGTCCATTGACTGCACAACCCATAACTGCCACTGTAATATTTTTATCTACTGATGAAATTCTTTCACTTATTTCGTTTGCAACAGGAATCATATCAACCTGACATCTTCCACAGGTGGGGCAGCTTACAAGACGCGCCCCCTTACGCAGATTAAGCGCTTTAAGTATTTCAATTCCTGCAACAACCTCGCGAACCGGTGGAGCAGTAAGTGAAACGCGCAGGGTATCGCCTATTCCATCAAGTAGTAAGCTTCCTATACCAATGCTATTTTTTACAACGCCTCCATACTCCGTGCCTGCTTCGGTAACACCAATGTGCAGAGGATAATCTATCATATTGGCAATTTTTCTATACGCAGATATAGTCGACTCCACGTTACTGCTCTTTATGGAAAGTGCTATGTTGTAGAATTTGCAGTCTTCAAGAAGTTTTATATGCGAAAGTGCGCTTTCACAAAGTGCGTCCGGAGTAGGTGCACCATATTTATTCAGAAGTTCTTTTTCAAGAGAGCCGCCGTTTACTCCTATGCGGATAGGGATATTTCGGCTTCCGCACTCATCTGCAACTGCGCGAACGCGGTCAGGTGAGCCGATATTTCCAGGGTTTATACGAATTTTATCAACGCCGCCGCGTGCACATTCAAGAGCAAGTCGGTAGTCAAAATGAATATCAGCAACTACGGGGATTTCTACCTGTTTTTTTATTTCTGCTACTGCTTTTGCGGCCAGCATATCAGGGATTGCAAGGCGTACGATATCACATCCTGCAGCGGCAAGTTCCCTTATTTGATTGACAGTTGCCCCCACATCACGCGTATCGGTATTACACATAGACTGAACGCTGATGGGCGCTCCACCGCCTACTAAAACACCGCCTATATTTATCTGTTTTGAAATGCGCCTTTTCATAATAATCACCTTTTCAAATAAGTATAATTATTTTATCATAAAATGCCCCACAGGTAAAGAGCAAATTTGCGCAAAAAAACACGGTGACCTTTGTCACCGTGTTCTATTCAGATTTTATTCAAGAACATATACTATTCTTGCTCTGGTTTCTTCAGTGAGTGTAACAACGATTACGTAATCACCGGTATTAACAGCTGTTATATCATTCTCTGCAGTAAGTTCATCATCTACAAAAGTATAAACAGGAGTTGAAGATGTTACTGTGAAAGAGAAGAAGTTACCGTCTGCTGTCTGCTGGGGACCCGGAGTTGTTGTCACATAGAGGTTTCCGTCACCATCGTTCTGGATTACCTGACCAAGTCTAAAGTATGCGTGGTTCTTCGTTGTCTCGTGGAACACCTTTCCGTCTCCAAGGCTGAGAACACCGTCTCCTGCTGCGTAAATTCTCTCGATTCTTGATACAGAGTCCTCTGTTCCAAGATAGCGGATAAGGTCACCAACCTGAACCTCGCTGTAATCGATTAACCCATCACTTACAGCAGAGTCTGTATTTCTGAATTTATCAACGTTAACAGTAAGCGTTGTTATGGTCTTTTCTGCACTCTGGTAGCCTGTAATCTGGATTTGATCATTATAAGTCTGTGTTCCTGTTACTACCATATAGGGACTGGAGCCTGTAAATTTGAGTGTAGGATTGCTGCCATACAGAAGAATAATGCCAGCATTCTTTACAGCGCTGCCTGAGCTTGAGCCAAGAATTTCAAGGTGAATTTCTGGTTTTAATGCAAAGGCTCTGGAAGCAGTCATTATCTCGTATTCAGCTTCATTATCTCTGTCTTCAGGCACATAGAGTACAGTTGCGTTTGTAACCTTATATATCATTGAGTTGACACTGATATTATTAGTGGTTGTAGCAATCTCTTCTTCACCCACTTTTTCATCATAGGCAAATGTATCGCCGCTACCACCTGTGTTTTCCACTACGGTATCGATAAGTTTGATTTTCTCCTCGTTTCCGAGAGCGTACTTAACTGGCTGATAAACACCTGTTACTGTGCCAACATATTCATTGTACTCTGCATTGGCAATTTCTGCAGCTGCTAAAAGAAGGCCTTCTACTTCTTCATCGTTAACAGTTTCACCGTCAAACTTAACTTTTGTCTGCAAGGGGATTGATACGAATTCGCCCTCTTCGGTAAGAAGGTAGATGCCATCTCTGTCAGCGCTGATAATGTAGCCGAATTTGTAGTCATCTGCAGAGGCAGGATCATAGTCGATTGCCGCAATCTGTCCTGTGTAGTCAAGGAAATATCTGCTATAGTTATCGTTAATATTGAAGGGGGCTTTTCCTTCACCTGTGAACTCTGCATAATCATTTGTAAGGAGCATTTCCTTTTCATCGAGTTCTACTTTTCTGCCGCTGCCAAGAAGTGCAGTTACCTTACCGCTGTATGACTTGGTTGTAACATACATTCTTGCTATGGGATTTCCTTCAGCATCTGCAGGAGATTCAAGAAGGTTGATTATATTATATGCAGCAAGAGACAAGGATGAGAATTCTTTCTTTGTTCCGTTGTAGAAGATTTCGGGCTTGTCAGAGGGGAACTGATAGTAAGATTCTCCGTTATATTCCTTACCGTACTTGAATGTGATTTTTCCTGATGACTTGGTGTATCCATTTACAACAAATACATCGTAGCTTGTGATTTTAACAATCTTTCCGCCTGTTGATTCAATGATTTCAATTTCACCGTTTCTGAAGCTTGAATCAAGGTTTTCAATAAGAGTGTGGGTTGCAGGCACATACTTACCGTTGTAGATGAAGGTGTATCCTGCAATCGAAACTGTCTGAAGCTTACCCTTTTCGTTGTAATACTTCACAGCACTGCTTGTTAAGGGGCGTGCTATATCTGCCTCTTTAATCTTTATAACTTTGTTATTTGATTCGCTGATACCTGTAAGCTTATATTCATTTTTATCAAAAAATGCAATTACGCGCTTACCAATGATGTCTTCAAGGTTTACTCTTGCAACGAGAGCTTCTGAAAGCTCATAATCTTCCTCACCGTCTGCTGTCTTTATTCTGAGCTGGTTAGGTCCGAGTCCTGCATATCCGCTTTCTAAACCTGTGTAGTAGGTTCCTGTAACAACACCCTGAATTTCAACGATTGTCTTTTCATCTTCCGCTGCCTCGTCTTTCTCAACGCTGCCGTCTTCATTCTGCTTAAGCGGAGGAACATCGGTAGTATTGCTTGTGAGAACTGCTACAACGCCGCGAAGTGCAGGCTCTGTAATCTTTGCAGTAACAACACCCTTTGTAATACCGTGCTTATTAGCCGCTGCGATATAACCAGCTGACCATGTTGCATTAGGATTAGCAATAATGATATTGTTATATTCGCTCTGTGCAATAACTTCATAACCTGCTGCGCAAACAAGCATCTTTACTGCCTGCTCATATGTAACAGGTTCGCCTGCTCTGAATGTTCCGTCCTCAAAGCCGTTGATAATTCCAAGGTCAACTGCAGCCTTTACGTAAGGACGCGCCCAGGCACGTGAAGAGTCATTGTCAAGGTCAGCAAAACCGGTCGTGACATCAACACTGTTATTTGCAACACCCTTCAAGCGGGTTACGATAGCGGCAAACTCCGCTCTTGTAATCTGGTTGTCGGGTCTGAATGTTCCGTCTTCATAGCCTGTGATAATGCCACCTGCTACAAGTTTTTCTACTGCTGCACTTACTTTTTCATCTGTAATATCGCTGAAATTTGCTGCAAATGTGCCTACGCCCATCACAGAAACCAACATTACAAGTGCAAGAAGCATTGTGATAATTCTTTTTGTGTTTCTCATAATTTCTCTCCTTTGCATTAAAAAATTATACACGAATTGCAATTATATTTTACATTGAAACACGAGATAAGTCAATAGGTTATTATTCTTTATTTATACAGTTTTTGGCTTTCCCCGAAAGCAGCGAGAGCGCAAAAATTCCACCCAACACGCACAGCAGTGCTACTATCTGGGATATTCTCATCCCTGCGATATAGAGGCTGTCTGTCCGAAGTCCTTCAACGAAAAATCTTCCCACTCCGTACCACGACAAATAGGTAAAGAAGGTATATCCGTAAAAAGGTCTCTTTCTGTGAAGACGTGAAAGGATTATAAATCCCAGAAAATTCCACAGCGATTCATAAAGAAATGTCGGGTGTACGGGAGAAGCACCATTTATGCTCATTCCCCAGATATAGCCGCAGTATCCTCCGAAGGCTTCTGCATTCACAAAGTTGCCCCATCTTCCTATAACTTGTCCAATCAAAAGCCCCAAAGAGCATATGTCAAAGATTTTGAGAATATTGAGCTTTTTTACTCTGCAGTAAATAAATGCAGTAAGAACAGCGCCTATTATTGCCCCGTAAATGGCAATTCCACCCTCCCATATTCTGAAGACGGAGGGAAAATCGTCCTTATAGCTTTCCCAAGAAAATATAACGTAGTATGTACGTGCGAAAATAACTGATACGGGAAGTGCATAAAGGATAATATCTGTTATTGTATCGCTCTTCTCCCCTTCTTTTTTTGCTATATGACTGCAGTATAAAAAAGCAAGTATAATTCCTATGCCTATAATTATTCCGTACCAACGCACCCCGCCCAGTATGGGTATATCAATAGCTACGGGGTTTATTTCAAAACTTATACCAAGTTTTGGAAAGGATATGTTATTCATATTCAGCATCCTTTTTAAGAGGGCAAATTGCCCTCATTATTTTTTTGGGTTAACTACCGACGTTGAGCACTGCGACTCTTTGAAAAGTCCGCAAAGTCTTTCCATAGCGTCTTTCACTGTAATTTCGTCGCAAATACGAGGATAATCAAAGAGGTTTACTCCCTTGTGATACGCTATCATATACTCGTTTCCGAAGCTTTCTATGTGGTCTAAAATATCAAGGAACTGTCCGCAATAAACCTTTTTCGCCCTTTCAAAGGCTTCATTATCAAGGCCTTCTTTTTTTGCTTTTTCAAGAGTTTTGAAGATTTCTTCTTCGATTTCCTTTATATGTTCCGATTCGCCGCAGAACGCCGCATAGCCGCAACTGTCCTCATATTCATAAAAAGCACCGAAGGTTGAATTTATTATACCCTTATCATAAAGTTCTTTATAAAATTCACTGCTTCTTCCGAAAAGCACTCTCAAAATGCAGTTTGTAAGGATTTCTCTCCTCAACAGTTCTTCACTTGTGCCGCCTGCGGCTACATCCTTGAAGCCTATCATATACATCGGCATCGGGATATCAAATTCCGCTTCGACGTATCTTTTGAAAGCTTCTTTCTTTTCTTCGGGGAAAACCTGCGTAATTTCTCCATGAGGAGCGTCCTGCTTAATCAACTTTTCCACGTATTCGCCGATTTTATTTTCATCAAGGTCCCCCACGCAGATAAGCGCCATATTTGACGGATGGTAGAATGTGTTATAGCACTTGTAGAGAAGTTCGGGGGTGGTTTTCATAATTTCCTCTACCGTTCCTGCAATATTTATTCTTACAGGGTGGTTTTCGTACATCGCCTCGAGGCAGTTATACATACACTTCTGCTCGGCATCGTCCTCATACATCCTGATTTCCTGCGCAATTATTCCCTTTTCTTTTTCTACATTCTCCTCGGTAAAATACGGGGTCTGTACAAAATTCAAAAGAATTTCGAGGTTTTCATAAAAATAGTCTGTACAACTGAAAAGATAGTTTGTAACGCCGAAGCTCGTAAACGCATTGGCATTGGCGCCGTACTTTGAAAAATCATTGAAGGCGTTAGAGCCGTCGGGTTGCTCAAAGACCTTATGTTCAAGGAAATGCGCTATTCCGTCTATAACCTTTGTAACTTCCTTTTCACCGGGCACAACAAACTGCGTGTTTATCGAACCGTACTTTGTACTGAAGGTTGCATAACTCTTCTTGAAGCCTTCCTTTTTTATGAGTATTACACGCAGTCCGCTTTTGTGAGTGGCAGAATATACGGTTTCGCCAAGTGTTTCGTAATGAGTTTTTGTAAATTCCATTATTCTGCCTCCTTGTCCATATAATATATAGTGTCAAGCTTCATTGATTTTGCCGCTTCAATTATTTCCTCACGCTTAACATTTTCTATGCGCTTTGTCATTTCTTCAATGGAAATGTTTGTTCCTAAAATAATCTGCATTGTGTAATACTCTGCCATAGCAGAAATACTGTCAAGATTTGACTCATATGCGGTAATGAGATATTTTTTCGCAAAATCAATTTCCTCATCGGTAAATTCGCCCTTTTCCATAAGAGATTGCTGGTGCAGAATTTCATCCTCTGCGGTTTTGAATTTATCAAATTCCACGCCGCTGCGCACAACCATAATCTCCTTGAGGCGGTCTATACTGCTTCCGACATAGTAGCAAAGGGAGAGTTTCTCGCGCACATTGTTAAAAAGCTTGCTTACTGCACTGCCTCCAAAAATACAGTTGTACACTGTGTATATGGGATAGTCCTCTCGGCCTGCTCCCTCTTTTGTTCGGAATCCCATACAGAGCTTGCCCTGTGTTATATCCATTTTGTCGGTAACGATTTTAACTTTATCGGGGGCACTTCTATAAGTTTCAGTTATATTGATGCCTTCTCTTTCAGGAAGGTTTTCCGCAAATTTATATGCAGTTTTTACCGCTTCGTCCTCATCAAAATTTCCGCTGAAAATTATATCTATGCGGCTTTCAGAGAGTATTTTTCTGTAGTGAGAATAGAGCTCCTCCTCTGTGATGCGCTCAAGGTCTTCTATATATCCCATAGGATTGATACCATAAGGTTCATCCTTACACATTTCTTCCTGAAGACGCAAAACGCTATACGCACGCTTATCATTTTTCTGCGCAAGAATTGCATCTTTTATATTCTTCTTCTCAAGTTCGACAACGCTTTTTGAAAAGCCTTCTCCGTTGCCGCTTAAAAAAGCGAGGTCGTATAAAAGATTCATCGCACGCTTAAAATTACCTTCTTTGCCCAAAGCATCATCGCAAACTGTTTCTACACCGATTTTAAGTATCTGTCTCTCTCCGTACTTTCCTGCACGCGCTATCATTTCTCCGCCATAGAGATTTTCAAGCTCCTCGGAAATTTTCTGTGCATCGGGGAAATTTTTGCTCTGCATTCTGATTACTGCGGATATGAGAGTATTAAGTGTCACCTCTTCGCGGAGATACGGTCTGTGAATAAGTAAAGCAGCTCTGAATGACTTGAATTTTTTATCCTGTACTGTGTAAAGATTTACTCCCTTCTTTATCTCGGTTTTAATCATAGGGTTCATTCCTCCTGTATGTAGACCAACAATTATGAAGCATAATTGTTGGTTTTTTTTATTTCATTGAGTTTGTTGAGTTGTTGTTATTATTGGTGCCTGTCATATCGTCAATGGCATTTCCGACTCCGCGGGCTGCGTCTTTGGTCATATCTGCAGCGCCGTCAACGATATTTTCTGCCCCGTCTGCAGCATCGTCTACGATATTATCTTCGGTGTCGTTGTTTTCCTCGTCAATAACTCCGTCGCGATCTTCGACAACACCATTTTCTGCATCGCCTGTGTTATCTGTTGCGTCGTTATTTCCGCAAGCTGTGAACACCATCATAAGTGCTGCCAATAAACAAATAAGTTTTTTCATTTTCTTAAATCCTTTCTGCATTTTGTTATATGACTATTATTTCTTCTTTTTTTATAAATAATCATAAAAATGCAGAAACATTTTTTATTCCTTCTTCATAGATTGATATTGTAGGGCAACCTACTTTATATAGATTCATTTTTATGAAAAGGAGCTATCATTATGTGCTTTGGAAATAACAACAACTGTGGTTGCGAATGGATTCTCTGGATTATCGTTATCGTAGTTATCCTTAACTGCATCTGCGGTAATAACGACAATGGTGGTTGCGGCTGCGGTTGCTAATTAAAGCGTGAACGCGTCGTCCGTAAGGCTTTTGCCTTGCGGACGATTTATTTATTCATTTTTTCTGCAAATATTCTGAGCGCTTTTCCGCGGTGGCTGATTTCGTTTTTCTCCTCGGGAGAAATTTCTGCCATAGTTTTTCCGAATTTTTCTACAAAAAATACGGGATCGTATCCAAATCCGTTTTCTCCTCTGGGAGCGTAATCAATCTTGCCCTCACACTCTCCGCGTGCGGTAATTATTCCCTCCTGCGACACAAGTGTTATCGCGCATACAAATCTTGCACTTCTTTCGCTATCAGGCACATTTTCCATATTTTTAAGAAGAAGCTCTACTCTGCCCTTATCATCATAGCCTTCTCCACCATAGCGTGCAGAGTATATTCCCGGTGCGCCGCCGAGTGCATCTACGCAAAGCCCGCTGTCATCGGCTATTGCGGCTATTCCCGTTGCCTCAAAAATTGTCTTTGCCTTGAGTAACGAATTTTCTTCAAAGGTAGTACCTGTTTCCTCAACATCTATATCCACGCCTGCTTCTTCCTGACTTACAACCTCAAAGCCTTTGAGAATTTCACCGAATTCACGAAGCTTGTTTTTATTTTTTGTTGCGGCTATTATCTTCATTTTTCTTCCTCCAGTATTTCGCGAAGCTTTTTTACGAAGCTTTCTGTCTGCTCTTTTGTGCGCTTGCTTGGTCCCTTAAGTCTTCCGCCTGCATTTCGCACTTTTTTTGCTATAAATCTACTCATTAAAAGTGAATCTATGTTTTTATCGGTATATTCAAGTCCGTTCTGATTTATAACCCTTGAGCCTCTTGAAAGCGACATTGCAGCAAGTGCATAGTCCTGCGTTATGGCAACATCTCCTTTTGAGAGCATATTTACAAGACGGAAATCCGCACTGTCGGCACCCTTTTCAACAACGATTGTCTGTGCTCCGTTTTTCTCAATAGTATGAGATGTGTCGCAGATTATGATGCACTCTTTTTTATATTCGCGGCAAAGCGCCACCGTTTCATTTACTACGGGACAACCGTCGGCATCTATAAACACTTTCATAATTCCTCAAGCTCCATACTCTGTTCTTCCCATACTTCAAGCATTTTTTCGTGCTCATTTTCCTTTTCTTCAAGAGTTTTGCTTAAAGAGGTTATTTTTTCAAAATCGCTTCCTGCAGAGTTTATTTCTGCGTGCAGATTTTCAATTTCAGTTTCGATATTTTCGATTGCTTCTTCAAGACGCTTTATTTTCCCTTCGAGTTTTCGCCTGTCGCTTTGAAGCTTTTTTTGTTTCTGGTAATCATTAGGTTCTTTCTTCGCCTTGGGTGCTGACTCTTCGGCGGGAGCGGCATTTGCAACTATTTTACTCAAATAGTCGTCGTAATTCATATTGTATGAATTCACGCTCCCGTTTTCAAAGGCAAGGATTTTATCCGCCATTTTATTAATGAGATAACGGTCGTGGCTGATGATAAAAACTGTTCCATCAAAGTCTTCAAGTGCCCCTTCAAGTGCTTCCTTTGAGCGTATATCAAGGTGGTTCGTCGGCTCATCAAGAAGAAGAAAATTTGCGCCAGTGAGCATAAGAGAAAGAAGCGAAAGCCTCGCCTTTTCTCCGCCAGAAAGGGTATCGGTTTGTTTAAAAACATCGTCACCGCGGAATAAGAATGCGGCAAGAGCGTTTCTTATTTGTGTTCTGTCCATTTGGGGATAATTGTCCCAAAGCTCGCTTTCGACATCCTTACCGCCCACGATATCGCTTCTGTCCTGGTCGTAGTAGGCACAGTCAACATTTGTTCCGAAGAATACGCTTCCCCCGGGAGATGGTACAGCGCCCTTTATCATCTTATAAAGAGTGGATTTTCCGCAACCATTAGGTCCCAGAAGGAACACTCTTTCTCCGCGCTTTATCTCAAAACTTACATTTTCGAAAAGATGCTTGTCCTCGTACTTTTTTTCAAGACCCGAAACTTTTAATACATCGTTTCCGCTTTTTCTTTCAGCTGTGAAACGAAAGCGGATTTTTGACGTGTCCTCCTCGGGTTTTACCAACGTTTGGGTAAGGCGGTCTACGCTTTTTTGCTTATGCTCGGCGGTACGAATGTTGCGCTCTCGGTTCCATCTTTTTTGTTGCTCAATTATCCCCTCGATGCGCTTAATCTCCGCCATAGTGTTTTCGTATTTTCTTTCCTCGGCAAGCTTTACCTGCTCCTTCTTTTTAAGGAAGGTTGAGTAAGAACCCGTATAGCACGAGATTTTTCTGTTTTCAAGCTCGATTGTGGTATTTGTCACTCGGTCCAGAAAATATCTGTCGTGGCTTATGACGATAAATGCCTTGTTGGTGTTTCTCAAAAAGTCCTCAAGATACCTTACCGAGTCAATGTCAAGATGGTTTGTCGGCTCGTCAAGAAGCAGAAAATTAGCCTCGGAAAGAAGGGTGCGCGCCAGAGAAAGACGCGTCTTCTGTCCGCCTGAAAGAGCGCTCATCGGAAGATTAAGCTCACTCTCAATAAAGCCCAGTCCAATAAGCATACTGCGTGTTCTTGCGCGGTAGGTGAGTCCCTCGTTTCTTATGTACTGCGTGTTTAGTGCTTCCTGTCTGTTTATAAGACGCTCTGTATCTCCCTCACCTTTTTCAAGTGCAAGGCGAATTATTTCCATCTCTTTTTCAATTTCAAAAAAATGCGAAAAAACCTCCAGCGTGTATTCATACGCAGTAAGGTTTTCTGATGAAGGAGGTGTCTGCTCCATCACCCCAATGCGAAGCTCGGAGGACTTTACAATATCCCCCTGAAAATCCTCTTCTCCCAAAATGGTGCGAAACAGCGTGGTTTTTCCCACGCCGTTTGAGCCGATAAACCCCATTTTTGTATTATTCTCAATGTTAAACGAAACGTTTTCAAAAAGCACTCTTTCGCCGAAGCTTTTCGATACGTCCTTAAGCATCAATAAACTCATTTATTATCCTCAATCCTTGAACATTCCAAGCTTTTCTGCCATTTTAATGCGCCTTGTAATTACATCATTTTCAAGACGGGTCTTTTCGTCCTTCAAATTTTCTTTCCCAGCAGTCTTCATAAAGATTTGAATAAATCTGTGTGCCCAGCCTGCCGGCAGAAGAATCGGGTGTTTTCTTACATAGGGAAAGCGCTCTTTTATTGCCTCCGCCGAAGGAAAAAGCATTGTAAAGATGCTTCTTTCGCTCCTGAATAACCTGTAAAAGAGATATGTGAAAGTGCCCTTTCCTGAACGCCTATGAGTGAAGATTGAGTAAAATCTTCCTCTTTCTTTTTCATTATGCCCAAACACCCCACCTATTTCACAGTCTTCAAGAAGTTCATCCATGCCGTGACCTTCTGTGATAGCATCTTCAAATTCCATTCCGAAAAACTTCACCCCGATACCCTTTATAACGCGGATAAGGGTGTTATACCCAAGTTTTTCCATGAGTGCATTATATTTTTTCCAATCTATTTCTTCTTTGTATTCTTTCATATAAAGAAGCAAGTCCATCATTTGCCTTACACCTGCGGCATCATTTACAAGATGCTTTATAAGGTGTGCGGAAAGGTAAATAAGGTTGTCCTGTATGCCGAGGGTGTATATTCCATCTTCAAGGCGGTAAAATTCTTCGTTATATCGGATTTCATCATCCAAAATTATGTCGTTTGTGGGTGCTGAGTGAAGTGCAACGTGCACCTCTAAAAGACCACCTGTTTTATGGATGGCTTTCATATGGTGGTCATATTTGGAACGTTCTTCACATTCATAGCCGAGGTCAGAGAGGATTTTTACTGCCTTTCCCTCGTCTTTGCTGTCAATTAAAATATCCATATCGCTGGAAATTCGTGTTTCGGGCATAGCATAAAGACGCGCGATAGTGATGCCTTTAAGCACTGCACATTTGATACCATTTTCCGAAAGTTTGCGGAGCGAAGAAAGATTAAACTCTATTTTCTGGATGTTGAGTGCCACATTTGAAAGAAAGGTTTTTTCAAGTGCCGCGTAGATCTCGGGAGGGATTTTAACCTCTCCGCTTTCTATTTTTGGGCGCACGCCACTATATACGACGTCCCACACTTCCTGTGACAGAGCGTGGTCGCGTATTTTGCTTAAGTTTTTACAATATTGGGTTTCAACTTCTCTGCCGAGCGCTGATGCGCCGAAGAGATAGAGCATATTCAAAAAATCCTGTGTCATCAGTTTTCTCCGTAATATTCAAAATACCATTTTGCGAATCTACCCAGTCCGTCCTCTATTGAGGTTGACGGCTTGAAGTCAAAGTCTTTCTGCAAATCGCTTACATCGGCGTAGGTCTGATAAACATCGCCCATCTGCATTGGAAGATACTCTTTATTTGCAGTTTTGCCGATAGTTTTTTCAAGCGTTTCTATAAAATACATAAGCTTTTCGGGGTTATTATTACCGATGTTATAAACCTTTGCCGAGTCTCCGTTTTCATCGGGTGCGGGGGGATTCAGAAGCATATTCATAATTCCCTGCACTATGTCGTCAACATATGTAAAGTCGCGGTACATATCGCCGTTATTAAATATTTTGATTGTTTCGTCCTTCATAATTTTCTTTGTGAAAGAAAATTATGCCATATCGGGTCTTCCGTAGGGACCATAAACCGTGAAGAAGCGAAGTCCCGTAGAGGGGAACTTATAAAGATGGCTGTAAGTAAACGCCATAAGTTCATTTGATTTTTTGGTTGCCGCATAAAGGCTTATGGGGTGGTCAACATTGTCTGTTGTTGAGAAAGGAGTCTTTTTCTGATTTCCGTAAACGGAGGAGCTTGAAGCATAGATAAGATGCTCAATTTTATGATGACGGCACGCCTCCAGAATGTTGTAAAATCCGATTATGTTGCTTTCTATATATGCATCGGGATTGTCGATAGAATAGCGCACGCCTGCCTGTGCCGCGAGGTTTACGATAATTTCGGGGCAGTAGGTTTCAAAGATATTTTCGATTGCATTCTTATCGGCAAGATTTCCTTTAATAAATGTGAATTTTTCGTACTTTTCAAGAATTGCCAATCTGCTTTCTTTGAGGGAAACTTCGTAGTAATCGTT
>JAZNTQ010000031.1:0-13687 GCA_045591865.1 Clostridia bacterium | reverse complement strand
GGTTGGGGTTCAAGCCCCTTTCAATTTAACACCAAAAGAAAAAGGCATCACTTTCGTGATACCTTTTCCCTTTGGTCGGAGTGGCGGGACTTGAACCCGCGGCCTCTTCGTCCCGAACGAAGCACGCTACCAAACTGCGCTACACCCCGAAGTCTTTATGTATTATACTATCTAATACTCGGTAAGTCAAGAAAATTTTGTGGTATTTGACTTTGGTTTTTCTGCGTGTTATACTTAAACATATTTTTATATAAGGATGTTTTATATGATTGTAAAGATAAACACAGGAGTGGTTTGCGGCCTTGAGGGAAAAAGCGTAATAGTAGAGGCCGACTTTTCAAACGGACTTCCTTCCTTCGATGTTGTTGGTCTTCCTGATGCAACCGTACGCGAGGCAAAGGAGCGTGTGCGAGCGGCACTTAAAAACAGCGGGTTTGAGTTCCCTGCAAGGCGCGCGGTAATAAATCTTGCTCCTGCTGACCTTAAAAAAGAGGGCACGCAGTTTGACCTTCCTATTGCCCTTTCCATTATGGCAAGCACAGGTCAGCTAAAAGCCAGGCTTGATGAATATATGTTCATAGGCGAGCTTTCTCTTTCGGGCGAGCTTCGCGCCGTTAACGGAGTTCTCTCGCTCGTTTCCGCGGCAAAGGAATGGGGAATCACAAAAATTTTCGTTCCCAAGGAAAATGCCGAAGAAGCGGCTCTTACAAGCGGCGTTGAAATCTTTGGCGCCGAGTGTCTTAACGAAGTTTATATGCACCTTACGGGAGAAGCTCTTATGGAGCCTGTTGTTTGTGATATAGAGGCAGTTTTCAAAGACGCAGCGCACCACGACATTGACTTTTCCGACGTACGCGGTCAGATTGCTCTGCGTCGCGGAATTGAGCTTTGTGTAAGTGGCGGACACAATCTTCTTTTAATTGGGACTCCGGGAAGCGGAAAATCGATGCTCGCCCAGAGAATTCCGACAATTCTCCCCGATATGACGCTTGAAGAAGCAATCGAGGTTACAAAAATATATTCTGTCGCAGGCGCGCTTGAAAGTGGTGCAAACCTCGTAGCAAAAAGACCTTTCAGAACACCCCACCACAGCGCAAGCGCAGTGAGTATCATAGGCGGCGGCACAAAGGCTCGCCCGGGCGAAATATCACTTGCGCACAATGGCGTTTTGTTTCTTGATGAGTTCCCCGAATACAGAAAAGATGTCATTGAGTCAATGCGTCAGCCTCTTGAGGACAAGAAAATCACCGTAACCCGTGCCAACGCTTCATATACATATCCGTGCAACGCAATGCTCGTAGTAGCTCTCAATCCCTGTAAATGCGGCTACTATGGAGACGGCACCGGAAGATGCAGATGCAATGAGACCGAAGTAAGGCGCTACCTTGGAAAAATCAGCGGACCTATGCTTGATAGAATAGATATTCAGCTTGAGGCGGCTCCCGTGAGATATGCCGACCTTAAGGCGATGAGAGGCGAAAGCTCTGCTGACATCAAAAAGAGAGTGAATGCGGCGCGCGAAATCCAAAAAGAAAGATATAAAGGTGAGGGAATTACTACTAATGCCCAGCTTTCAGGCTCGCTCATTGAAAAGTATTGCGTCATCGGTAAAAACGAGAGTGCGCTTCTCAAAGATGCATTTGATTCTCTCGGCCTTACCGCGAGAGCATATACCAGAATACTCAAGGTTGCGCGTACTATAGCCGACTGTGACGGGCGCGAGAACATCAATGAAATGGATATTGCGGAGGCTATTGGTTATCGCAGTCTTGACAGGAAATACTTTGGATAATATTGACATATATTAAATATATGGTAAAATATAGTATAATTCCCCTAAAGGGTTAATGGAAATTTGGAGGTATCTTATGTCAAACGAAAACAGAGGTAGTTTTACCGGTAAAATCGGCTTTGTCCTTGCCGCTGCAGGCAGCGCGGTGGGTCTTGGCAATATATGGCGCTTTCCTTATCTTGCAGCAAAATACGGAGGAGGAATATTCCTGCTCACATATATTTTGCTTGCGCTTACGTTCGGCTTTGCGCTGATGACTGCAGAAATCGCGCTCGGCAGAAAGACAGGACTTAGCGTAGTAGGAGCTTTTTCCAAGCTTAACAAGAAGTTTTCTTTCCTTGGCTATCTTGCGGCGCTTGTTCCCGCAATCATTCTTCCGTACTACTCTGTAATCGGTGGTTGGGTAACGAAATACCTTGTAACTTTCTGCACGGGAGAGGGATTTGCCGCCGCAGGAGATAACTTCTTCGGAGGCTTTATCACATCGGCAGCCGAGCCGGTAGGCTGGTTTTTAATCTATATCGGGCTTACTGCACTCGTTGTTCTTTTCGGTGTTGAAAAGGGTATTGAAAAGGTGAGCAAGGTCATGATGCCTGTACTTTTGCTCCTTTCAATCGTAATTGCAGGATATTCACTCACTATCCCCGGTGCACTTGAAGGAGTTAAATATTACTTGCTTCCCGACTTTTCAAAATTCTCCGTAGCAACTGTGCTTTCCGCTATGGGACAGCTTTTCTATTCAATGTCTCTTGCTATGGGTATTATGGTAACCTATGGCTCATATATAAAAAAGGATGTAAATCTTGAAGGCTCAGTTGCGCAGATTGAAAGCTTTGATACAGGAATCGCATTCCTTGCAGGTCTTATGATTATCCCTGCTACATACGCATTTTCGGGCGGCTCACCCGAAGCTCTCGGTAAAGGCCCCGGTCTTATGTTTGCAACTTTACCCAAGGTTTTTGAAACTATGGCAGGCGGTCAGGTTATAGGCGCGCTCTTCTTCCTTTTAGTGCTTTTTGCAGCGCTCACATCATCTATTTCTCTTATGGAAACAGTTGTTTCCATAGTATGCGATAAGCTCGGCTGGAACAGAAAATATGCCTGTGCAGGCGTATTTGTTTTCTCAATTGTGATGGGACTTCTCTCCTGCTTCGGCTATAGCATATGGGCAGATGTGAAGCTTATCGGTATGCAACTTCTTGATTTCTTTGACTTTATCACAAACAGTGTAATGATGCCCATAGTTGCATTCTTTACCTGCATTTTTGTGGGATACGTTGTAAAACCGCAGACAGTTATAGAAGAAGTAGAGCTTACAGGCAGATTCAAAAAGAAGGCACTTTTCACCTTAGTTATAAAGTATCTTGCACCTATCTGCATTATTGCAATCCTTATTTCATCTGTGCTTGATGCATATATAGGAATATTCTAAAAGCCCCTTTGTTTATAAAAAATTCATAAAACATACTAATTTTGTCTGCATTTATATTCTATAATACAATTGAATTGAAAGGAGGCGCTTTTATGAATAACGAATTTGAAAACAACATCCCCGAAGAAATTAAGAACATAAATTTTGAAGATTATAACCCCGATGCAGTAATTGAGGTAGAGCTTCCGAAGAATGATGAAATCGAAGAAGAGATTTCTCAAAAGAAAGCTCCCGAAAAAAAGAAAAGTGTGTGGCCGCGTGTTATAGCAATATCGCTTGTCGCAGGCATTGTTTTTGGTGCTGGCTTCGGTATTTCAAGCTCTCTTTCAAGGCGCTTTACGATGGGATTAGTAGATATTCCTTCCACAAAGGTAACTCTTAATAAGAATGAAGATGCCGCATCATCTCAAAGCACAATTTCTGCTATTGCCGAAGAATGTATGCCCTCGGTTGTTGCGATAACAAACCGCAGCGTTTCCGATGTTATTACCTTCTTTGGAAGATATTCGCAGGAGAGCACTTCAAGCGGCAGCGGTATTATAGTAGGTAAAAATGATACCGAGCTTTTGATAGTTACCAATTACCACGTAGTAAATAACTCTAAAGAACTCAGCGTAGTTTTCAGTTCAGTTGAAAAGAAAATCGAAAATCAGGAAGATGCGGAAAAGCTCAAGGGAAGCGATATTCCCACTGCAACTGTAAAGGGCTACGATTCCAATAAAGACCTTGCGGTAATCGCTGTAAGACTTGAGGATATTCCCGCAGAAGTTCTTTCAGAAATCAAAATTGCTACAATCGGCGACTCTTCAAAGCTTAAAGCAGGCGACGGAGTAATTGCTATCGGCAATGCTCTCGGCTACGGACAGAGCGTGACGACGGGAATAATAAGCGCAACGGGCAGAAAAATCACTATGCAAAGCTCTGACGGGGCTACAACAGTGACAAACGCCTTTATCCAGACCGATGCTGCAATTAATTCAGGAAACAGCGGCGGCGCGCTACTTGATATGAACGGAAACCTCATAGGAATAAATTCAGCTAAAATTGCCACAACAGGCGTTGAGGGTATGGGCTATGCTATCCCGATAAGCGATGTTGAAAAAATAATTGGCGATTTGATGGTAAGACAGACCCGTGACAAGGTTGATGCAAAAAAGCAAGGCTTTTTGGGAATAACAGGCGCGGATGTTACTTCGTCAAACAATGAGACCTTCGGCATTCCGGTAGGCGTATTTGTAAGCTCTGTTACAGAAGGTCTTGCCGCAGATAAGGCAGGCATTAAAAAGGGCTATGTAATCACAAAGTTTGACGGATACACCGTCGCAACAATTACGCAGCTTCAGGACAGACTTTTATATTATAAGGAAGGGGAAAAGGTAACTGTTGTTGCATATGTCCCCGCCGAAAGCGGATACAAGGAGAAAACCTTTGAGGTAGTGCTCAGTAACAGAAGTGAAAATGTCGATGAATAATTTTTCATTATTTTTGCTGCCTTGAAATTAAATTTTTCACAAATATATGCCAAAAGGGGCAAAAACAAAAAAATATATTGACATTTAGTGCTTTAGAGTGCTACTATAAAGACAAGAATTTATAAAGGAGAAAACTCATGAGCTTATTCGTATTTGCAGCTGCATATTACTACTTTTACTTTATTATGTCAAAAAGTAAAAGTGATTTGTGCTGCAACTAATAAGAGAGTGCTTTATAAGGCTCTGCAGTGACGGTCACTGCAGAGCCGATTTTTATTTAAGGCATATGGAGTTCATTAGGAGGTCGTAAAAATGATTGTAGTAGTAAATAACAATGCCGCAAAGGAACAGTTTGATAACCTTGTAGCATGGATTGAAAGCCAGAACGTGCGTGTGCACATTTCTGCAGGTGAATACCAGACCGTTCTCGGTCTTATCGGCGATACAAGTCGAATAGATACAGAGCTTCTTGTAGGTCTTGACATAGTGTCGCAGGTTACCCGTGTTACCGAGCCTTTCAAGAATGCCAATAGAAAGTTCCACCCCGAAAACACCGTGATTGACTGCAAGAGCGCTAAAATCGGAGACGGCCATTTCGGCATAATTGCAGGCCCCTGCTCAATCGAGAGCGAAGAGCAGATTATAGAGGTTGCAAAAGCAGTTAAGGAAGCAGGCGCAGATTTTCTCCGAGGCGGTGCTTTCAAGCCCAGAACCTCTCCCTATGATTTCCAGGGTATGCGCGAGGACGGACTTAAGCTTCTCGTACAGGCGAAAAAGGAAACGGGGCTTCCTATCGTAACTGAAATTATGAGTGCCGACCATCTTCATCTTTTTGATGATGTTGATGTTATTCAGGTCGGTGCGAGAAATATGCAGAACTTTGAGCTTCTTAAGGAACTCGGCAAGACCAAAAAACCGATTCTCATAAAGCGCGGTCTTGCAAACACTCTTAAAGAGCTTCTTATGAGCGCTGAATATGTAATGAGCGAGGGTAATGAAAATGTAATCCTCTGCGAGCGCGGTATCAGAACCTACGAAACCGCCACAAGAAACACTCTTGATATTTCAGCAGTTCCGCTTCTCCACGAGCTTAGTCATCTTCCCGTAGTTGTTGACCCGAGTCACGCGTGCGGCATAGCAAGACTTGTTAAGCCCCTTGCTCTCTCCGCGGCGGCTGCAGGTGCTGACGGACTTATGATAGAGGTGCACAATAATCCCCAGAGAGCACTTTGCGACGGTGCGCAGTCGCTCACTCCCGAGCAATTCCGCGAAACTGCGGCGGCAGTAAGGAAAGTTCGCGAAGCTATTAAATAATAAGCTGCAGTAAGGAAGGTACGCGAGGCTTAAATAATAAAAGGTGATTAAAATGAAAATAGCAGTTGTAGGACTCGGGCTTATCGGCGGCTCCTTTGCGAAAGCTTTTAAAGAGCAGGAGAGCGCTACTCTCTACTGTCTTGACCGCAATGAGGAAACCCTTGCGCGTGCAAGGCTCGAGGGCGTTATGGATGAGCTTCTTACAAAAGATAATATAGGAGAGTGTGACGCAGTAATTGTTGCGCTTTATCCTAAGGCGACGGAGAGCTTCCTTAAAGAATACGCTCCCTTTATTTCAAAGAGTGCCAAGGTAATTGACTGCGGCGGCACAAAAAGGGGAATATGCAAGGAGGGTTTCAAGCTCGCAGAGGAATATGGCTTTTGCTTTATGGGCGGTCACCCGATGGCAGGCACACATTTTTCAGGTTTTAAGTATGCAAGGGCATCACTTTTTTCAGGTGCTTCAATGATACTCGTTCCGAAACGAAATGAAACTATTGAGACTCTTCAAAGCGTCAAAGAGCTTCTGCTTATGGCAGGGTTTAAGAGCATTACGGTAAGCACCGCCGAGGAACACGACAGAATTATTGCCTATACCTCACAGCTTGCACACGTTGTGTCAAATGCTTATGTAAAGAGCCCCAATGCAGTAGTGCACAAGGGTTTTTCGGCAGGAAGCTACAAGGATTTAACCAGAGTTGCGAAGCTTAATCCTGCTATGTGGGCAGAGCTTTTCCTGGAAAATGGCGACAACATAACCTTTGAAATTGAAAACCTCATCAGAGAGCTTCAGAAATATAGCGAAGCCATAAAAAATGGCAATCGCGAGGAACTCCTGAATCTCCTCGCGGAAGGAACAAAAATCAAGGAAAGTATTGGTTGATATGAGAAAAATCACAGTAAATGCTTCAAAAACATACGACGTTATAATAAAAAAAGGCGCAATAGACCTTGCAGGTGAACTCACAAGGGACATCATTGCGCAGGGCAAGGTGTGTATAGTTTCGGATTCTAATGTTGCGCCGCTTTATATGGAAAGAGTAAAGAAATCTTTTTCCAGAGAGGGTATAGAAGCCATTTCCTATGTTTTCCCTGCAGGGGAAAAATCCAAAACCGCGCAAACTTATATAGAAATCCTTAATTTTCTTGCGCAGGAAGGATTAACAAGGAAGGATACTCTTGTCGCTCTCGGCGGCGGAGTCACAGGAGATATGACGGGCTTTTGCGCAGCAACCTATATGCGCGGAATCAAATTCATTCAGATTCCCACATCTCTTTTAGCAGCGGTAGATTCCTCCGTCGGAGGAAAGACGGGTATTGACCTTGAGAGCGGCAAAAATCTCGCAGGAGCATTTTATCAGCCTGAGGTGGTTATCTTTGACAGCGATACTCTCAAAACTCTCCCCGAAGAATATTTCGGCGACGGTATGGCGGAGATTATAAAATATGCTATGATTAAGGACGTGGGACTGGAAAAGCTCATTTTAGAAGATAATGCAGATATAGAGGAAATTGTCGAAAGATGCGTGAAAATAAAGCGGGACGTGGTAAATGCCGATGAATTTGAAAGCGGTATAAGGCAGATTCTTAATTTCGGGCACACCGCAGGCCACGCCATTGAAGCACAGTCGGGTTATACCATTTCTCATGGAAGATGCGTCGCAATGGGAATGTATATTGTCACAAGTGCGTGGGAAAAAAGAGAGCTTTGCAAAAAAGGAACGTGTGATGCTCTTTGTGAAATGCTCGATAAATATGGTCTTGAAAAAAATTCTCCCTATTCACCCAAGGTGCTTCTCGAAAAAGCACGAAGCGATAAAAAAGCAGATTCCTTTGGCGTAAATCTTGTAGTTCCCAAAGAACTGGGGAAATGCGAAATCGTAAAAATCTCGATGGATGAATTCTTATCTGTATTAAAGGAAGGAATGGAATAAGATGAAAGTTATGCTTTCACCTTCAAAACTTAATGGAACTGTGGATGCACCTGCTTCAAAATCCTGCCTGCACAGAGCACTCATCTGCGCAGCGGCGGCGGATAAAGAAACAAGGATTTTTACATCCTCCTTTTCCAAGGATATAGAAGCCACCATCTCGTGCCTCACATCTCTTGGTGCCCGCTTTGAATATGGCGGGGGCTTTGTCACAGTTTATCCGATAGAGAAAACAAATGAAGAGTGTATCCTTGACTGTAACGAAAGCGGCTCCACTCTTCGTTTTATGCTTCCTTTTGCGGCGGCACTCGGAAGAAAATGCACCTTCGTCGGCGCGGAGAGACTTGGAAAGCGCCCGCTTCTTCCTCTTTGTCGCGTGCTTTCGAAAAACGGAGTAAAGGTAAGCTATGGCGAAAGCTTTCTTCCCTGCACAATCTCGGGAAAGCTCTCGCGCGGCACTTATGAAATAGAAGGAAATATAAGCAGCCAGTTTATAACGGGGCTTCTTTTAGCTCTCGGCATTATCGGCGGCGGTGAAATCCATTGTACCACCCCTCTTGAAAGTGCTTCCTACATAGATATAACAACCGATATTCAAAAGAAATTCGGGATGGTTGCAGAGCAAAAAGAAAATTCTTTTATAATCCCCGAGGGGAAGAAATACACATCTCCCGATGTCTTTAAGGCAGAGGGCGACTATTCAAACGGAGCCTTTTTCCTCGTGGCAGGTGCTCTTTCAAGTGAAGAAGGACTCACGGTTACATCACTTCCTGAAAACACCTGTCAGGGAGACGCGGCAGTAGTTGAAATTCTCTCGAAAATGGGTGCGAAAATAACACGTAGCGAAGATAGAATAACTGTCTTTAAGTCAAAGCTCAAAGCAGTAGAGATTGATTGCAGCGACATCCCCGACCTCGTGCCGATTCTCTGCGTAGCGGCAAGTGCGGCAGAGGGGAAAAGCGTATTTCGCAATATAAACCGCCTGCGGATGAAAGAAAGCGACCGCGTGCAGACAACTGCGGATATGCTATCTTCTCTCGGCGGAAAAATAGAGTTTGATGAAAATAATATTTATGTCACAGGCACTTCTCTTAAGGGCGGCAGAGTTTCAAGCGCGAATGACCACCGCATAGCAATGAGCGCAGCAGTTGCGTCACTTATTTGCGGGGGTAATGTGATAATAGAAGATGCACAGGCAGTAGAAAAATCTTATGGGAATTTCTACGAAAAATTTATAGAGTTGGGAGGAAGTTGCAGTGAGCTTTAATTTCGGCGAAAAAATCAAAATATCTATTTTCGGTCAGTCGCATTCCGAGGAAATCGGCGTAACAATCACGGGACTTCCCCAGGGCTTTAAGATAGACGAAGAAAAGCTTTCTTCATTTATGCTTCGCCGTGCCCCCGGGCGCGATGAGTTTTCAACCTCCCGAAAAGAACCTGATAAAGTGGAAATAACCTCGGGCGCAGCAGATTTTGTCGTAACTGAAGAGCCACTGTGCGCAGTAATAAAAAATACAAATAAGCGCTCCTCCGACTACGATAACCTTAAAGGCATCCCCCGTCCCGGCCACGCTGATTTTTCGGCATATGCCAAGTTTGGGAAAGATTACAATATGGCAGGCGGCGGTCAGTTTTCAGGAAGACTCACAGCCCCTCTGTGTATCGCAGGCGGTATATGTAAGCAGCTTCTTGAAGAAAAAGGAATTTATATAGGCGCACATATAGCGTCAATAGGCAATGCCGAGGACGACCGATTTAATCCCGTAAGCGTGAGCGAGAAAGAATTTGTGGATAAAAAAGAATTCCCCGTTATAAACGATGCCAAAGGCGAAGCGATGAAAAAAGAAATTCTCGCGGCAAAAGAAGAAGGCGACAGCATCGGAGGAAGCGTTGAATGCGCTATCACGGGAATCCCTGCAGGTGTGGGAAATACGTTTTTCGGTAGCTGGGAAAGCGCTCTTTCAGCCGCTATGTTTGCAATTCCTGCAGTAAAGGGAGTTGAGTTTGGTATAGGCTTTGAAGCTTCAAAAATACGCGGCAGCGAAAACAACGACGCCTTTATAATAAAGGAAGGAAAGGTAGTAACCCAGACTAATAACCACGGTGGAATACTGGGCGGTATCTCAAGCGGAATGCCCATTGTTTTCAAGGTGGCATTTAAGCCTACCCCTTCAATAAGCAGGGAGCAAAAAAGCGTTTCACTTTTTGAAATGGAAGAAACCACTATCAGTATAAAAGGCAGGCACGACCCCTGCATAGTAAAGCGTGCAGTAGCGTGTGTTGAAGCGGCGGCGGCGATAGTAGCTGCAAATATAGTTTTGTGAAAGGATGATAAAAATGAGTATTGAGAATTACAGAAAAGAAATAGATGCTATTGATAAGGAGCTTGTAGAACTTTTCGTCAAAAGAATGAATGTTGCAAAAGGTATTGCGCAGTGTAAAAAGGAATCTGGAAAAGCAGTCTATGATTCTGAAAGAGAGCGCCTCCTTTTAGAAAAAGTGGAGAATTGCGCAGGCGAAGAATTCGGAGACTATACAAGAAGACTCTACAGCTCAATTTTAGAGCTTAGCCGCAATTATCAAAGTAAATCTCTCGCGCAGACATCAGGACTTTCAAAAGCAATAGTAAATGCAATAGAAAAAACTCCCTCGCTTTTCCCCGAAAAAGCAGTTGTAGCTTGCCAGGGTGTGGAGGGTGCACACAGCAGTGCGGCGTGTCAGAAAATCTTCGAAAAACCATCTCTTATGTACTGCCAGTCGTTTGAAGCAGTTTTCCAGGCTGTTCAGAGCGGTCTTTGTTCTTATGGCGTAGTTCCGCTCGAGAATAGCAGCAGCGGTTCTGTCACACAGATTTACAACCTTATGAGTAAATATAAATTCAGTATTGTGCGCAGTACAAAAATGCAGATTCAGCACAATCTTCTTGCTAAAAAAGGGACAAAGCTTGAGGATATAAAAGAAATTTTCTCTCATCCGCAGGCAATCAGTCAGTCAAGCGATTTCCTTTCAACTCTTGGTAAGGACGTAAAAATCACAGAATGTGAAAATACTGCTGTAGCGGCAAAAATGGTTTCCGAATCTGACAGATGCGACATCGCGGCGCTTTCCTCCGAGCTTTGCGCAAGTCAGTACGGTCTTGATGTTGTAAAACCCTATGTGCAGAACACAAAGAATAATTACACACGCTTCATCTGTTTCTCAAAAAATCTTGAAATTTATCCCGGCGCAGACAGGACGAGCCTTCTTATCAAGACTCCTCACCGCGCAGGTGCACTTTACAGCGTTATCGCTAATTTCTATTCGCTCGGCATCAATATTATAAAGCTTGAGAGTCGTCCCATTCCCGAAAGCGATTTCGAGTTTATGTTCTATTTCGATATAGATGTTTCAGTATATTCTGAAAAGCTTCCCGCAATCATAGATCTCCTTGAGTATTCACTCGGCGAGCAGAATATAAAGTATCTCGGAAGCTACAGAGAGGCTTGATTTAATGAAAATTTACCTTATTGCCAAAAAACTGTCACATTCCTTTTCAAAGCCTATCCATAATGAGCTTTCTGATTATTCCTATGAATACAAGGAACTTTTGGAGGAAGAGGTAGAGGATTTCCTCCTCAAAAAGGATTTTGACGGTCTTAATGTCACAATTCCATATAAGCAAAAGGTAATGCCCTACCTTGACTATATTTCCCCCGAGGCGCAGAAAATCGGCTCGGTAAACACAGTTGTAAAAAAAGGCGCAAAGCTTTTCGGCTACAACACCGATTACTATGGCTTCTGCTATGAGATAGAGGAAGCAAAAGCAGACCTTAGGGGAAAAGATGTAGTTATTTTAGGTACGGGCGGTACTGCAAAAACTGCCGTTTGTGTGGCGCAGGATATGGGTGCAAAACGAGTACGCACAGTGACTTCGGGAGAACTTCGTGCAGGAGACACAGAAAAATATCTTGATGCGCAGATTGTTATAAATGCAACCCCCGTGGGAATGTATCCCAACACCCTCGTCTCGCCTGTGGATATATCGCAGTTTGCAAAGTGCGAAGCAGTGCTTGATGTTATCTATAACCCGTCAAAGACGAAGCTTATAATGGATGCGAAAAGATTAGGGCTTAAAACTGCAAATGGTCTTTCGATGCTTGTGGCACAGGCGAAAAAAGCGTGCGAGCTTTTCGAGGACCGCACGATAGACGAGGCAGAGATTTTAAGAATAAAGAAAAAGATAGAAAGAAAAACGAAAAATATTATTCTCGTTGGTATGCCTGGATGCGGAAAATCCACCGTAGGACGCGAGCTTTCCGAAAGATTGGGAAGAACCTTTTTTGATTGTGACGAAGAAATTTCAAAACGCGGAAAAACTCCCGCCGAGCTTATAGAAGAATGTGGTGAAGAGCATATGAGAGATGTTGAAAGCGATGTTTTAGCCTCTCTTTGTAAGGAAAGCTCGCTAATTATCGCAACGGGCGGAGGCGCTGTGACAAAGGAGCGCAATTTTGATATAATAAAGCAGAATGCGACGGTGGTATTTATTGAGCGTCCGCTGAAATTTCTTTCAACCCGCGGAAGACCTCTTTCACAGGGCGGTATTGAGGCACTTGAAAAAATGTACGCCATAAGATACCCTCTCTACAAAAAAATAGCTGATTTTTCAGTAGAATCGCAAAGAACTTGGCAGGAGACAACTTCGCTCATAGAAAATGAGCTGAATAAAAGGTGAGAAATATGAAGATACTTGTTATTAATGGTCCTAATCTTAATATGCTCGGAATAAGAGAACCCGAAATTTACGGAAAAGAAACTTATGCCGACCTTATGAAAATGATTAAAACCCACGCGGAGAAAAAAGGCGCGGAGGTCAGCTTTTTCCAGTCAAATCACGAGGGCGCAATCGTGGATGCAATTCAGGATGCGTATAAGAAAGCGGACGGCATCATCATAAATCCTGCCGCATACACGCACACAAGTATTGCCATTCTTGACGCACTCAAGACGGTAGGAATCCCCACGGTAGAGGTGCATATCAGCGCAATTGAAGAAAGAGAGGCGTTTCGCCAGTTTTCTTATGTATCACTGATTGCAGAAAAGACCATTACGGGCAAGGGGTTTATGGGATATATAGAAGCACTTGACGAGCTTTGTAATAAGCTGGGTAAATAATTCAAAAAAAGTAAAAAAAGTACTTGACTTTTGCCCGACACTATATTATAATAGCCAATGTGTCGGGCAAGCCTCGATATATGGCGGTGTAGCTCAGTTGGCTAGAGCAAACGGTTCATACCCGTTAGGTCGGTGGTTCGAGCCCACTCGCCGCTACCACTTTTGGCCCGTTGGTCAAGCGGTTAAGACACCGCCCTTTCACGGCGGTAACACGAGTTCAAATCTCGTACGGGTCACCATATGGGAGCATAGCTCAGCTGGGAGAGCATCTGCCTTACAAGCAGAGGGTCATAGGGTCGGGCCCTATTGTTCCCACCAAAAAAGAAGCACTTGCATTTTGCAGGTGCTTTTTTAGTTTATATCGCAAGGTTCAATGGGCTCGAACCTTGAGAAGGCAACGAGCGTGTAGAAAACGATTGATAATCGTTTTTAGCGAAGTTGGTGCGCGGATGGGTACTGCAAACCTTGTTTGCTCTTCACAGACCGAACCTCTTCCTATTATATTAAGAAAGAAAAAATATACCGAAAAGAAAAATATACAAATTTCGCAAAAAAATGTGTTGACAAAAAAAATCCCTTGTGGTATATTATT
>JAZNTQ010000030.1:0-8435 GCA_045591865.1 Clostridia bacterium | reverse complement strand
AAAGAAGAGTTGTAAGGTATGTGTTAATCCACTTATAACTGTTTTCACCTATGCAGGCAACATGCTCTTTGGAAATACCCAAATCTGCAAGTGCAGTTCCGAGTGAATAAACATCCTCGTAAAATTCACTGTAAGTTTTTTCACAAACTTCCTTATCCTTGTTTTTGAACATATATGCAACCTTTTCGCCTGACTCGTTTTTAGCAAGCTCAAGCATCTCGCGGAGAGATGAGAAAGGTTGCACGTCATAATACTTAATAGACATATAAATAAACTCCTTTTAGTTTTTGTCCGTGAGGAGCTTGTTGATTTCGTTTATGAAGGTAGTTACATCCTTGAACTGACGGTAAACCGATGCAAAACGAACATATGCAACCTCGTCAATATCACGCAGACCTTCCATAACCTTTTCACCAATTTCCTTACTGGAAACCTCACGTTTTAATGTGTTTTGCAAATCTGACTCAATCTTGTCTACAAGACGGTCAAGAGTGCTTGTTTCAACGGGACGTTTCTCGCATGCGCGTGTGAGACCTGCAAGAAGCTTTTCACGGCTGAAGAGTTCGCGAGTTTTATCCTTTTTGATAACAATAATAGGCAGACTTTCTACCTTTTCATAAGTAGTGAATCTTTGAGCACATTTGATACATTCACGTCTTCTTCTTATTGCCACACCTTCATCTGTGGGGCGTGAGTCAATAACCTTGCTGTCATCGTGGCCGCAAAACGGACAACGCATTAAAATCCCTCCTAAAAAATTATGTAATTAAGCACGCCTGTGTACTTATTTTTCGAGTGCCGTAATTTTGTCGATTCTTCCCTGATGTCTGCCGCCTTCATATTCAGCGGACATATAAGCATCTACAATTGCCTTTGCCTCATCGGGAGCAGTAAATCTTCCGCCGAGTGCAATTACATTTGCATTATTGTGCTGCTTTGTAAGAGGAGCAATTTCCTTTGAAGGACAAAGAGCACAACGGATGCCGTCAATCTTGTTTGCCGCGATAGAAATTCCTACACCGCTTCCGCATACAAGTATGCCAAAATCCGCTCTCTTTGCGATAACTTCCTCGCAACACACCTTTGCGTAATCGGGGTAGTCAACGCTTTCGGGAGAATCTGTTCCAAGGTTTATTATGTCGTGTCCTTTTTCTGTAAGATAATCCCTCAGAATGTTTTTCAGCTCGTAACCACCGTGGTCTGCCGCCATTGCAATTTTCATAATATCATATCCTTTCCTTTTCTTCGCGTTCACGCTCTGCCTGAGGCTTTCTTAAATAAACTGCAGTAAGTGCCTCTGCATCAACAGGTTCTTTACCCAGTGCGGAGTATGCAACGCTTCCTGCACGCTGGAAAACGTGTTGAGGCGGAGCAAAATACGCCTTTTCACCCATAAGCTCTGAAATCTTATCTTTATACGGAGAAACACCGTCTCCAACGAAAACAGTTTTCTCGGTAAGCTCATCGCAAAGCTCCTCAATGGAGAGGGCACGCGGAGAAGTAATCTCATAAAGCGCACCATCTGTAAACTTATAAAGAGCGTTATATACCTGCCCGCGCCTTGCATCCATGATGGGGGCGATGACGCAGTCGGTAAAAGAAATATTGTGCGCCAGAGCTTCAAGTGTAGAAACCCCTACAACCTTTTTTCCAAGTCCATAGGCAAGCCCTTTTACAGTACCTATTCCTATGCGCAGCCCCGTAAATGAACCGGGGCCTTCGCTGCAGGCAAAAAGGTCTATTTCGGATATGTCCATATTAACTTTTTTAAGAAGCTCGTCAATCATCGGCATAACGGTAACTGAATGATTAAGTGCCGTTGTAGTGCTGATTTCACCGACAAGCTTTCCGTCTGCAAGGATGGCTGCCGTAGCAGTCAGTGCTGAAGTGTCAATTGCAAGTATCTTCATATCAGAAATCCTCCGTAGAAATAAGGCGCTCGTTTTCGCCAAGGCGGGTTATTTTTATTACAATCTTATTCTCGGGAAGGAACTCCATAAAGCTGTCGGGCCATTCGATAATTGAAATACCGCTTTCAATCTGTTCTTCAAAGCCGATATCAAGAAGCTCGTCAAAATCCCCGATCCTGTATAAGTCGTAATGATTTATAACCTCGCGACCTGCGTAGCGGTGCATAATGATAAAGGTAGGGGAGCTTACTCCCTTATCAATACCAAAAAAACGGGCAAATCCGCGGGTAAACGCAGTTTTTCCTGCACCGAGGTCACCCGTGAGGCATATTACACGAGGTGCGCTTATTTTTTTTGCCAGATTAAATGCAAATTCTTCAGTTTCCTTGGGACTGTGTGAAATAAACTCCAAGTTCAAGTCTCCTAACAAAATCATATATAGTCATTATAACACAATATAAAGTCAGTTTCAATGAATTTCATAAAAAATATACTATATTATGTACTAAGACCATAATTTCCCTCGTAGAATATACAAAAGGAGGTTTTTATATGTGGAAAAAACTTAAACCGTACGTAATTTCTGTCATCATAGCGCTTTTGGTAGGAGGGATAAGCGCGCTACTCACAAGCGGCAGTATGGATATTTATGGTACTGTTCAAACTCCGCCGCTTTCACCGCCTGCTATAGTTTTTCCGATAGTGTGGACTATTCTTTTTACACTTATGGGAATTGGCAGTGCAATAGTTTACGTAAAAGGAAAAGAAGAGGATATAGATATAAGCAGTGCTCTTGGCGTATATCTTTTACAGCTCGCAGTAAACTTTTTCTGGAGTATAATCTTCTTTAATATGCGAGCCTTTCTCTTTGCATTTATCTGGATTATCCTATTGTGGATACTGATAATTGTGATGATAAAAAGGTTTTACGAAATTTCGCCGCTCGCCGCATATCTTCAGATACCCTATCTTTTATGGGTAACCTTTGCGGCGTATCTTAATCTTGCAATCTATATTCTGAATAGGTGAGAGGATGATTTGTCATCCTCTTTTCCTATTTCAAAAACATTTTAAGAAGCTTTCCGTAGATACTTCTGTTATATGGCTGATACCTCATCGGCAGGTCCATAAATGTCTTCTTATCTACGATGCTTTTGGTATGTGAAAATGCATCAAACCCCGTTTTCCCGTGGTATGCCCCCATACCGCTTTCGCCTACACCGCCAAATCCCATTTCGCTCGTCGCAAGATGGATTACAACGTCGTTTACACATCCACCGCCAAATGAAATTCTGCTTAAAATACTATTGATGTGCTTTTTATCCTGTGAGAATATGTAGAGGGCAAGAGGTTTTTCTTTACCTTTTAATATTTCAAAAATATCTTCGAATTTATCATATGTAATTATGGGAAGAATCGGTCCGAAGATTTCCTCACACATAACGGCATCGTCAAATGTCGCATTGTCCATAACTGTAGGCTCTATCTTAAGAGCAGCTTTGTCATAGCCACCGCCGATTACAACCTTATTGTTATCAATAAGCGAACAAAGTCTTTCAAAATGCTTTTCGTTTATGATTTTTCCATAATCTTTATTTGAAAGAGGTTTTTCTCCGTACTGCTTTTTAATCTGTGACACAATTTCTTTTAGAAGTTCATCTTTGATGCTCTTGTCGCAAAGAATGTAGTCAGGCGCAACGCAGGTCTGCCCGCAGTTTAAGTATTTGCCAAATACTATTCTCTTTGCGGCAAGCTTTATTTTAGCGGTGGAATCAACTATACACGGGCTCTTCCCGCCAAGCTCAAGCACCGCAGGGGTGAGATGCTCGCTGCACCGCCTTAATACCTCTTTGCCTACTGCCTGACTTCCCGTGAAAAATACCATATCAAACTTTTTGTCAAGTAGCTCGGCATTTTCCTTTCGTCCGCCTGTTACAACGGCTACAAATTCGCTCGGGAAAATTTCTGTCAGGATTTTATGTATAACCTTGCTTGTTTCAGGAGAATAAGCACTCGGCTTTACAATAGCTGTGTTTCCTGCGGCAATTGCATCTGCAAGAGGCTCAATAGTGAGAAGGAATGGATAATTCCAGGGGCTCATTATAAGCACGTTTCCGTAAGGGGAAGGCTTTTTGAAGCTGACCGATGCAAACTGGGGAATTGGAGTATAAACGATTTTTCTCTTTGAAAAACTAGCCACGTGCCTTATCATATAGCTTATTTCGGTAAGTGACAAACCCACCTCGCACATAAAGCCTTCAAAATCACTTTTTCCAAGGTCGCTTTTGAGTGCGTCATTGATTTCACCCTCGTATTTCTTTACTGCCTTGTAAAGTTTTTTGAGCATTTCCTTGCGGAATTTTATATCGAGAGTTTTGCTTGATGCGAAAAACTCTCTTTGCTTTACAAGTATTTCATCAATGTTCATTCTGCCACCTCATAATAAAACTTCTCAAGCTCTTTTCTGTCCATAAGCACGGGAACGGGGTAGAGGGGATTGCCCTCTTTATCTGCGTGCTTTGCCATAACGGGAATATCTTCCTTATTTATACCGCTGATTTTTTCAGGAATACCCATATTTTTATTAAGTTCTTTTATTTTTTGTATAAACTTTTTTGCACCAACTTCTGTTGAGTCACTTTTTTTCGCAACACCGCTATACACTGCAAGAGCGTGAAGCTTTTTATAAACCTTATCGCCATAAAGTTCAAGCCCGATTGGGAGAAGTACCGCGTTCGCAAGTCCGTGCGGAGTGTTGTACTGACCGCCAAGAGAATGTGCAACTGCGTGAATATAGCCGACATATGACTTTGAAAAGGCAATACCTGCTTTGTATGCGGCGTGAAGCATATTATCCCTTGCCTCGAAGCTTTCAGGCTCGTTGTATGCCTTCTCAATATTCTCTATAACAAGCTTTACTGCTTCCTCTGAAAGTCTTCTCGTTTCCCTGCTTGTGGACCTTCCTATATAAGCCTCAATCGCGTGCGTCATCGCATCCATCCCTGTTGTGGCAGTAAGGTGCTTTGGAAGTGAGTAGGTGTTTTCAGCGTCGAGAACTGCGTAGTGAGGAATGAGAGGGAACGAATTCATCGTATATTTATGCTTTTTCACAGTATCCGTTATAACTGCAGTAACTGTGACCTCGCTGCCCGTACCTGCAGTTGTAGGAACTGCGAAAAGGGGAGGAAGCTTTCTGTAGATTCTTAAATCGCCTTTAAGACGGTCAAGACTTCTTCCCTTATAGCTTACTCTTGCTCCGACTGCCTTTGCGCAGTCCATTGCACTGCCTCCGCCAAATGCAATAAGGCACTGGAGCTTTTCGCTGAAATAAATCTTCATTGCCTCATCAACATTGTCTGTTGTGGGATTAGGTCTTGTCTTATTGTAAATTACGGTCTTTACGCCCTTTGAAAAAAGCGATAATTCAAGTGCCTCTGTTGCGCCCGATTTTTTAAGGAATTCGTCCGTAACAATCATAGCGCTGTTCAGACCGAGCTTTTTTATTTCATTTGCAATTTCATCCGTGCTTTTGAGTATCTTCGGCTCTC
The DNA here is from genome assembly GCA_045591865.1 of Clostridia bacterium. GTDB lineage: Bacteria > Bacillota > Clostridia > UMGS1883 > UMGS1883 > UMGS1883. The sequence goes on along the minus strand of JAZNTQ010000030.1, from coordinate 2,977 downwards.
TGTAGGGAAGCACGGGAAGTGCGGCGTGAAACGCCCACTGATAAACCCTGCAAAATATTTTCTTTCCTATATTCATTTAAGTCCGTCCTCGCTGATTGCTTTTAAGTTTTTAGAAATTATTTCAAGTGCGTTATAAAAGATTTCTCTTTCGTTATCGCTTAAACCTTCGCCGCCCTTTTCCACAACGAGCTTCACTCTTTCACGCAAAGAGTGTGTAACCTCGCGCCCTTTTTTTGTAAGGGTGATGTTTGCTCTGTAATTTGTGACGGTTGTGTTTGTGCGTGATACAAAGTCTTTTTCCTCAAGGGCCTTGATAGCTCTTGAAACCTCCGCCTTATCGCGGTTACACATCTGCGAAAGATTAGCGGCAGTAAGTCCCTCGGGCGCTTTGAAAAGCGCGATAAGATAAACTACATATCCTCCCTTAAGTCCGTAGGGGCGAAGCTCCTCCGTTGCGATTTTATTCCAGTTAGACATAATCTCGGAAAGGGCGAGTGTGAATACTTCAAATCTGCCTATTTCAAACTTTTCCATCATAGTAAAACCTCCCATAATAGAGATGTTGAAAACTCAACATCTCTATTTTACCAAAGACTTGTTGATTTGTCAACATCTTACATAAATAAAAATTTCTGCATTTTCTATTGACAAGATGAAAAACGGATGTTATACTAACTGTACTAGGACAGATAATACAGTTAAAAAGCGGAGGTGAAAAAATGATAAACATAGACTACAGAGACCCCAGAAGCGTGCACGAGCAGATAGAAAGCGGTTTCCGCGACCTTATTATAAAGGGGGTAATGAGAGCAGACGAGCAGCTACCGTCTGTACGTGAGCTTTCCATAAGCCTTACGGTAAACCCCAACACGGTGCAAAAGGCATATAAGCAGCTTGAGCTTGACGGGTATATATACAGCGTCAAGGGAAAAGGCAATTTTGTTGCCGCCGCAAAGGATGTAAGGCGTGTGCAGGGCACAGAGACTCTTTATGAGGTGCTCGGGAAAACTCTGCACGAGCTTATGTTTTTGGGCGAGGAAAAAAGCTCTATACAGGAGCTTCTGGACAAAATCTACTTGCAGAAGGAGGAAAAGTAATGATACAGGTAAAAAATGTTACAAAGTATTTTGATGACTTTAAGGTGCTTGATGATTTTTCGCTGAATGTTAAAAAAGGCACCATATATGGTCTTGTAGGTCCCAACGGGGCAGGAAAGACCACCATAATAAATCATATAAACGGTGTTTTAAGAGCGGATAGCGGTGAAATAGTAATTGACGGAGCATCCGTTTATGAAAATGAAAAAATAAAGGAGAATGTCTTAAGTATTGCAGACGACTGGTTTTACTATTCTACATACACTGTAAGACAGATGATGCATTTCTACCGCGATATATATCCGTCATTTTCCACCGAGCGCTACGAGGCAATAAAGGGAATACTCAAAATCGATGAAAAAAGACAGATAAGAAAGCTTTCAAAGGGTATGAAAAAGCAGGTGGCATTTACACTTGTGCTTTCCGCTATGCCGGAGGTTTTAATACTTGACGAACCTCTTGACGGACTTGACCCCGTTATGCGTAAGCAGATATTAAATCTTGTTATAGCGGATGTTAACGACCGCGAAATGACAGTTCTCGTTTCATCTCACAATCTTCGCGAGCTTGAGGATATATGCGACTGGGTTGGCATTATTCATCAGGGAAGGATGATAATAGAAAAGCCGCTTGATGACCTTAAGGGAAGCGTGCATAAGTACCAGCTTGTGCTTGATGAGACGACTGCAAATAAGCTTTCGGAAAATAAAAATGTTCTCCACATTTCAAGGACTGGCTCAGTCTACAGCGTGATTATGCGCGGAGACGGGGAGGAGACACAAAAGATGCTTGGCGTAATTTCTCCCGTTTTGTGCGAGAGAGTAAGTCTCACTTTGGAGGAAGTATTCATATATGAGTTAGGAGGTTTGGGATATGACTTCAAAAACATCATTATTTAATAAGGGCATATATAAATCGACTCTCAGAAGATATCTGTGGGGAAGTATTTTGTACTTCATTATGCTCTTTGTTTCCACGGGAATGATGATTATGCTTAATGAAGACCCAAGCCGCGTGAATACCTACTATTCAGCAAGAGCACAATCAACAATTCTTTCAAGCGAATATATGATAATACCAATGCTTATGAGTATGGTAGTGCCGACTATTGCAGGACTGCTCATTTTCCGCTTTATCCATTCCAAGAAAACGAGCGTTTTCGTACATAGCCTGCCCGTTAAAAGAGAGGCAAATTTCGTTTCATCAGTTCTTGCCGCACTTACTCTTATGACAGTTCCCGTAATACTCAATACTGTAATTCTTGCGATAATGTCAGTAAGCACATTTTCACTTCATTTCAGTGTTGGTGACTGCATAACGTGGATGCTTCTTAACCTTTTTGCCTTGTTTACGATGTTCTCTGCAGTAGGCTTCGTATCGGTGATAACGGGCAACAGCTTCGCAATGGTAGGACTCAACATTCTTTTCCATACCATAGCACTTATTATATCAGCGGCATTTACTATGGTTTGCGAAATTTTCCTCTACGGTTTTGCAGGAGACGGAGATTTAATCGACAAGGTCTTTAATAAATCCTTTATAACAAGAATCCCCACAATTATGACGAGCTGGGGATACGCAAAAGCGGAGGTTATGACAGGCTTTATCAAGGACATAATAATCTTCTGCGCAGTAGCAATCGTTTTGTATGCACTTTCAGGCATCCTTTATAAAAAGCGCAGAATGGAAACCGCCGAGGACGTTGCAGGCTTTAAGTGTCTTAATCCTATTTTCAAGTATCTTGTGACCTTTGTCGGTTCAATAAGTGCATTTGCTATATTTGCTTACTCCATATATCAAAGCCCTGTTTCACTCTGGCTCACGGTATTTGTTGTAAGCGCAGTTATCTATTTTGGTATTGAGATGCTCCTAAAAAAGAC
>JAZNTQ010000029.1:0-4211 GCA_045591865.1 Clostridia bacterium | reverse complement strand
GAAAAAGGATATATCCCTGTTATTTCAACAGTGGCATGTGACAACGAAGGCAATGTTTATAACATACACGCCGATACTGCCGCTGCAAAAATTGCAGGAATCCTGGGTGCTGAAAGCCTTATTTCCATGACAGACATTGAGGGTATACTCCGTGACAAAGACGACCCCTCTACCCTTATTTCAAAAATACTTGTTGACGAGGCTCCCTCGCTTATTGAGGCAGGCGTTATCTCAGGCGGTATGATTCCAAAGGTTGAATGCTGCATTGACGCTATCAAGAGCGGCGTAAGAAAAGTATTTATAATAGACGGAAGAATCCCCCACTCCATACTTATCGAAACTCTTACAAACGAGGGTATCGGAACTATGTTTGTTCGCGGATAAGATTTCATAGAAAGGCTATGATAAGATGAACACCTTTGAAAAAGACAAAAAATTTGTGGCTCCTACATATGGACGTTTCCCGCTTGAAATAATTGGCGGAAAGGGTTCAATCCTCGTAGGCAGCGACAAAAAAGAATATATAGACCTTGGAAGCGGTATCGCAGTAAACACCTTCGGTGCGTGCGATGAAATCTGGGTAAATGCAGTTAAGGCGCAGCTTGATAAGTTTGCTCACACATCAAACCTTTATTATACTGCTCCCTGTGCCGACCTTGCCGAGATGCTCTGTGCCCGCACGGGAATGAAAAACGTTTTCTTCTCAAATTCAGGAGCAGAAGCAAACGAAACTGCAATCAAGGTGGCCCGCAGATACGGCGCTCTTAATAAGGGCAAGGATTATTACACAATCATCACTCTTGAAAAGAGCTTCCACGGAAGAACACATACTACTCTGGCGGCAACGGGGCAGGATAATTTCCACAAGGAGTTTTTACCTCTTACTGAAGGATTTGCACACACACCGCCAAATGATATAGAAAAATTACGCGAAACGGTTAAGAATAACAAGTGTTGCGCAATAATGATTGAGCTTGTTCAGGGAGAGGGCGGAGTAAATGCTCTTGAACACGATTTCGTAGCAGAGATTGATAAAATCTGCAAAGAAAAAGACCTTGTTCTGATTGTCGATGAAGTGCAGACAGGTAACGGAAGAACGGGTAAGCTTTATGCCTATATGCACTACGGCATTGTGCCCGATGTTGTGTCTACTGCAAAAGGTCTCGGTGGCGGTCTTCCGCTCGGAGTGACAATGCTTGGCGAAAAGGTGAAAGACATTTTCACTCCAGGTCTTAATGGTTCAACATTCGGGGCAAACCCCGTTTGTTGCAGCGGTGCTATAAGCGTGCTTGAGAGACTAACAGATGAATTTCTCCAGGAAGTTACAAAGAAAGCACAGCTTGTGCGCGATACCCTTTCGGGTGCAGAAGGCATCGAGGATATATCGGGGCTTGGCCTTATGATAGGTATTAAAACAGTAAAAGAGGCAAAGGAAGTTGTAAACTACTGTATGGAAAGAGGCGTACTTGTCCTCACCGCAAAAGACAGGGTGAGACTTCTTCCTCCGCTTAACATAGAAACAGAGCTGCTTAAAGAAGCTCTCGAAATTATTAAGGAGGCATGCAAAATATGAAACATTTTTTGAAGCTCGGTGATTTAAGTAAGGAAGAGATTGCAGAAATCCTCGATCTTGCCGACAAACTTAAATATGAAAAAAGAAATGGCATAGAGCACCATCTCTTAAAAGGAAAGACTTTGGGTATGATTTTCCAGAAGTCTTCAACAAGAACACGTGTGTCTTTTGAGGTTGGTATGTTTGACCTCGGCGGAAGCGCTCTCTTTTTAAGCCCCCGTGACCTCCAGATTGGACGCGGTGAGGTTGTAGAGGATACTGCGCGCGTGCTTTCAAGATTTCTTGACGGCATTATGATTCGTACATTTGAGCAGAAGGAAGTTGAAGATTTCGCATCATATGGCGATATTCCGATTATAAATGGTCTTACTGACTACTGTCATCCATGCCAGGTGCTTGCTGACCTTATGACAATCCGTGAAAAAAAGGGTTCGCTCGAAGGTCTCAAGATATGCTTCGTGGGTGATGGTAACAATATGGCAAACTCACTTATCGTCGGCGGTATAAAGATGGGTATGGAAGTATCCATTGCCTGTCCCAAGGGTTACGAGCCTGATAAAGACATTATGAAATGGGCAAGCGAGACAGGTAAATTCACCTGCACTCCTGACCTTTATGAAGCTGCAAAGGGTGCTGACGTTCTTTATACTGATGTATGGGCATCCATGGGTCAGGAAGAGGAATTCAACGAAAGAGCACTGGTTTTCAAGGATTATCAGATAAATTCCGACCTTATGAAAGTTGCAAACGACGGCGCTATGGTTCTTCACTGTCTTCCTGCACACCGCGGTGAAGAAATTACTGCAGAAATAATTGAACAGCATGCCGACGAAATTTTCGAGGAGGCTGAAAACAGACTCCACGCACAGAAAGCGGTTATGGTTAAACTAATGGCATAATATCAGTTTATAATTTTTGACTATACATTTTAGAAAGGCATGGTTTTATGAAAGCATATTTGATTCTTGAAAACAAAACTGTTTTCTGCGGCGAAGCATTTGGTGCTATAAACGAGGCAGTGGGGGAAATCGTTTTTACTACGACTATGGGAAGCTATATTGAAACGCTGACCGATCCCTGCTATCACGGACAGATTATAGTGCAGTCTTATCCGCTTATCGGTAACTACGGTATGATTTATTCCGATATGGAAAGCAGTAAGATACATGCAAAGGGCTACGTTGTTCGCGAAATCTGCGATATTCCTTCAAACTTCCGCTGCGAAGGCACTCTCGATAGTTTCCTTAAGGAACAGGACATTATGGGAATATGCGGCATCGACACCCGCGAAATCACAAAGATTATCCGTGAGGAAGGTACAATGAAGGCGATTATCACCACAAAAGAGCCTGACAGTGCTGAATTTACTCTCGCCGAAACAAAGGATGCAGTAGCAACTGTAAGCACAAAGGAAAAATACACAGTTGGTGAAGGAAATATTAAAATTGGTCTTCTTGACCTCGGCACAACAAAAAGTGCAGTGAATAATCTGGCTTCCCGTGGTGCAAGTGTGGATGTTCTTCCCTATAGCACTAAAGCGGACGAGCTTTTATCCTACGATGCAATTTATCTTTCTGACGGCCCCGGTAGTCCCGATGACTGCATTGAAATTATAGAAGAAATCAAAAAAGTTTTCGGCAAGAAGCCTATTCTTGCAACGGGTCTTGGTCACCAAATACTTGCAATGGCAAACGGTGCTAAATGCGAAAAGCTTCACCACGGACACCACGGTGCAAATCAGCCCGTTAAAGAGATTGCAAGCGGCAGAGTTTATATAACTGCACAAAATCATAACTTCGCAGTTATTTCTTCTACTCTCCCTGAATTTGCAAAGGTTACCTACGAGAACCTCAATGACAAGAGTGTGGAGGGTATTGAATACACTGGAAAGAATGCAGTTTCAATTCAGTTCAGACCTATCGAGGGCGAAGGGCCTAATGAAACAGGATTTTTATATGACAAATATTTTGAAATGATTGGAGGAAGCACAAATGCCTAAGAATAAAGACATAAAAAAGGTACTCGTTATTGGCTCAGGTCCTATTGTAATCGGACAGGCTGCAGAGTTTGACTACGCAGGCGCACAGGCATGCCGAGTGCTTCGTGATGAGGGTGTAAATATAGTTCTCGTTAACTCCAACCCTGCTACAATTATGACAGATAAGGCGCTCGCAGATGAAATCTATCTCGAACCGCTTACAACAGATACAATCAAGAGAATTATCGAAAAGGAACGCCCCGACAGCCTTCTTGCATCACTTGGCGGACAGACTGGTCTTACAATTGCTATGCAGCTAGACAAGGAAGGCTACCTTGACAAAATGGGTGTTAAGCTTATAGGTACTGATGTTGAAGCTATTGACAAAGCTGAAGACAGACAGCTTTTCCGCGACACAATGGAAAGCATCAATCAGCCCTGCATTCCCTCAGAAATCTCTTATGATATCGAAACATCGCTTGAAATTGCAAAGAAAATCGGTTATCCCGTAATTGTACGTCCCGCTTTCACTCTCGGCGGTGCAGGCGGCGGTGTTGCATATAACGAAGACGAACTGAGAATAATTGCAAAGACAGGTCTTGACGCTTCTCCCATCACACAGATTCTTGTTGAAAAATATATCAAGGGCTGGAAGGAAAT
>JAZNTQ010000028.1:0-8533 GCA_045591865.1 Clostridia bacterium | reverse complement strand
TATGATATAGTCGTCTAGTGAAAGCGTTATTGAAAGGATAAATCCCGAAAATACGCCAGGCATAATCTCGGGAAGCACGATAGAGCGAAGCGCCTTTTTGGGCGTTGCACCCAAATCAAGCGCCGCCTCGTAGATGTTGGGGTCCATCTGCATAAGCTTGGGGCGGACAGACAGTACAACAAACGGAATCGTGAGCACCACGTGACCGATAAGAAGCGTGATAAAGTTAAATTGCACCCCGAAAAAAACGAAAAGTATTGTAAGAGAAAGTGCAGTAACGATTTCCGCATTCATAACGGGTATGTTGCCGATGCTTTCCATAACGGCTTTTGCTCTCTTTCCGCTATAGAAGATGCCTATCGCACCGAGCGTACCCAAAACTGTTGACACGACTGCAGAGGATATTGCAACGAGGAAAGTGTTGTAAAATGCCTGCATAATCTCTTTGTCGCGGAAAAGTGCTTTGTAAAGATGCAGACTGAAACCGTCCCATCTGCCGATAATCTTCGTGTTAGTGAAGCTGAACACGATAAGAAGAAGTATCGGCGCATACATCACTAAAAGAAGAATATACACATAAAATTTACACAGAAAATCTGTAAGAGAAAATTTCTTTTTCATCACCACAGACCTCCTCTCGCGTCTTCCTGCTCGTCGGTGTCAGTACACAGAGAACCAAATGCAATAATTGCCAGCATAATAAGAGCAACAAGGCTTCCGATATGCCAGAGGCCCTGGTCAAAATAAAGCTGAATACTGTTACCTATAAGAGAGATTTTTCTCTCTCCCATAACGTCGCTTATTACATAGCTGCTCATCGTAGGCATAAATACCATCGTGGAAGCAGATACAACGCCGGGCATTGTCATAGGAAGAATAGTCTTAAAGAAGGTCTGAACCTTGTTTGCGCCAAGGTCGTAGCTTGCTTCTATAAGACTTATATCCATTTTTGTCATAGTCGTATAAAGCGGCAATATTACAAAAGGCAGATAGTTATAAACCATACCGACCATTGTCGCAAGATACGGATGCTCACCGCCTGATATTCCCATCCAGAAAAGAAGGTCACGCGTTGCAGCGGTACGCAGCACAAAATTAATCCACATCGGCATCACAAAAAGAAGTACAGTCGCCTTACCAAAGCCCATACCCCTTTTTGCGAGGAAAAATGCGGCAGGGTATCCAAGAAGCAGACAGATAGCAGTATTTGCCATGCCTATAAATATGCTGAACATCAGCGTATTTATATTGTGTCCACCCGAAAAGAATGTGCGGAAATTCTCAAGTGTTATCTTTCCGCTCTCATCGGTAAAAGCATAAGCCACTATTAAAAGGAGCGGAATAACTACAAAAAGTATCAAAAATACTGCGTAGGGCAGGGCGAGAGTTTTTCTGGAAAAAATATTACTTTTTCGCATACTTTTTCGCCTCTCCCTTCAGCTTGAGTTTTATATCTTCGGGCTTCACATTAAGACCTACAAGGTCGTTTTCATCATAGGTATATTCGGTGTCAAGCACGAAGTCCTCGTCCTCGCTTGTACGGATAGTGAGCTGATAGTGGTCGCCCTTGTAAATTATAGACACAATCTCACCGCGCACAATACCTGATTCTTCATCATCCAGTATTTCGATAGCATCAAGCCCGATAGTCGCTACAACGTCGGCATCAGTGAAGTCATATTTAGTTCCGTCGGGTCCTACCACATAGCCCTCATCGTCAAGAGCAGAATCCTTGACAAGCGTTGTGATGTCGCAGGGGAAAGGAGTTTCCGAAATAACGACGCGGTTATTCTTATCGATATATGCGTCGTTATACATATTTGCCGTAAGCTCTTTTTTCATTATATGGATTCCGTCAGGCTCAATATCAAAGCTATATGTTTTGCCCACCTCGAAATTGCGCGTATCGACAACGACAAGCTCATTTCTGCCAACCATCAATATATATTCATAGTGAATACCCTTGAAAATCTTGCTGACGATTTTGCCCTTTGCCATCCCCTCGTCATTTTCCTTAATATGAACATCCTCGGGGCGGATAACAACATCAACCTTTTCGTTTTTGGGGAACTCGTCTACACAGTCAAAGGTGTGATTTATAAAGCGTACCTTGAGGTCGCCCTTGTAAGTGCCGCTGTAGATATTGCTCTCGCCGATAAAGTTTGCAACAAAGGCATTATTAGGCTCGTTGTAAATATCTTCGGGCGAGCCGATTTGCTGAATCATACCGTCCTTCATAACGACAACTGTGTCAGAAAGAGTAAGTGCTTCCTCCTGGTCGTGAGTAACATATATAAATGTAATGCCGAGCTTTTTGTGCATCGCTTTAAGCTCAAGCTGCATATCCTTACGCATCTTAAGGTCAAGCGCGCCGAGAGGCTCGTCAAGAAGAAGTATTTCAGGCTCATTTACTATCGCGCGTGCGATGGCAATTCTCTGCTGCTGACCGCCTGAAAGCGTGGAAATATCTCGTGCGTCGTAGTTTTCAAGGTCAACTATCTTAAGTGCATTTTTTACCTTCTTGTCAATCTCTTCCTTGGTGAGATGACGCATCTTGTCGCCGTCGGCAACCTTTTTAAGCTTTAAGCCGAAAGCAACATTGTCGTAAACGTCCATATGAGGAAAAAGTGCATACTTCTGGAAAACTGTGTTTACGGGGCGCTTATAGGGAGGAAGCTGGGCAATATCCTCGCCGTTTAAGAGTATTTCACCGCCTGTGGGAAGCTCAAAGCCTGCAATCATCCTGAGGGTGGTAGTCTTACCGCAACCGCTCGGCCCTAAGAAGGTTACAAATTCACCCTTTTTTACGCGCAGTGAAAAATCCTCGACGGCATAGGTCTGCCCGAAGTGCTTGCACACATTCTTCAGTTCAATAATTACTTTTTCTTTCATCGGTAAACACCTCTCAAATAAAAAATGCAGGTTGCACTACACAACCTGCGTTAATCAGCTTATTAAGAGATTTTCAAAAGAGAATTCTCTCGCGGATTTCGGACATACAGAGTCACTACTCTTATTGACCATTTCACAAGTTTGCGTAACACGCATTTCTAACCAACTTATAAAACTGAGCTTTTAACTCAATCAATAACAAGGCGAAAAATTCGCCAATCGGCAGTGGACCCGGCTGTCCGTATGGCCTTGACTCCAAAAGGAGTGGTCCGAAATATTTGCTTTGAAGACTGTCTTTTACAGAAATCATCTGCTCTCATTATTATACTACTAAAAGGTATATGTGTGTCAAGAGGTTTTTGAACTTTTTTTGTTATTTTGTCGGCTAATTTAAATTGCCTATTGCCTTTTTATCTGAAAAAGTATAAAATTATATAATACAGAGTGCCTACACAAAGGAGAATTCCTATGATTATTAAAATTGCAGGACTTGTTATTGACGTTAAAAATAAATATAAGTATTTTGAGGATTACTGCCGTGAGTTCGAGTTTGAGGGGAAGCCCGACTTTTCAGTAAAGGTTCCCGCAAGTGTTATGAAAAAGGTAGCCGAGAAAAATCCTGATTATCCCGACGGGTATCTTGAAACTCTTGAAATCTACAGAATTATCTGCCGCAAAATCTTAAAGTACGACGCTATGCTTATGCACTGCGCCGCAGTTGCAGTTGATGGAGAGGCATATCTCTTCACCGCGAAAAGCGGCACAGGGAAGACGACTCACATCAATTTGTGGCGTGAAAAATTCGGCGACAGATTTGTCGTGGTAAATGGCGACAAGCCCATACTCCGCATTCGTAACGGGAAGTTTTATGCGTGCGGCACGCCGTGGCGCGGCAAGGAGAACTATGGGCACAATATCGTTGCTCCCGTAAAAGCAGTTTGCATCCTTGAACGGGGAGAAAAGAATGAAATAGAAAAGATAGCTCCTCACGAAGCTATCTCGACAGTTTTAACACAAACTCTGCGTACAGACGATATGTATGAAATGGAAAAAATGCTCGTTCTGATTGATAAGTTGCTCTCAAGTGTTCCTTTCTACCGCCTTCGCTGTAATATGGAAAGCGAGGCGGCAACAGTTTCGTATGAAGGTATGCAGAATTAAGCGTGCAAGCACCTATATCTTGAAATCAAGCGGGTCAAACATAGTGGTGTCAAGCGTGCGCACACGCGGAGTGCGTGGGGCAAAGGGATTGAACACATATTTCCTGCACACAAACGAGGGCGCAACCTCGCCCCTGTATTTGCAGATATAAACCTCGCCGTCCTTTTTTGAATGCTTACAGTAGCGGCAAGAGTCGTTTTCTTTAAGCTTTTTTGAAAAAAGTGCCATTGTAATCTCCTCCACCACCATAATAGCACAGTTTCTTACATTATTCAACTCAAAATTAAGGAGTATTTTATGAACGCTAAAAAAATAGAAAGCTTCAAAATAGACCACAACAAATTAAAAGAGGGCATCTATGTGTCGCGTGTTGACGGGGACGTTGTGACATACGACTTGCGCACGAGAAAGCCCAATATGGGAAGCTATATGGACAACGCCACTATGCACAGCGTTGAGCATATGATTGCGACATATATCCGTTCATCATCACTTGAAAAGGACATTATCTATTTTGGGCCTATGGGTTGCCAGACGGGATTTTATCTTCTTGTGAGAAACGCAAAGAACGACGAGGTGCTCGCAGTTCTTAAAGAAACTTTGCAGAAAGTAATAGACCACGAGGGAGAGGTTTTCGGCGCATCGCAGATAGAATGCGGAAACTATAAAAATCTTGATATCAAGCTTGCCAAAGAAGAATGCAGAAAATATCTTGATATCTTAAATGGTTACACACCCGACTTTAAATACAAGTGAGGAATAAATATGATAGGAATTATAGGAGCAATGGACATTGAGATTGAAAAAATCAATGCCCGTATGACAGAGAAGAAGGAAGAAATTATAAGCGGTGTTTGTTACACAACAGGAAAGCTCGGAAACACTGAAATTGTTACCGCCATCTGCGGAGTGGGTAAGGTTTTTGCGGCAATCTGCACGCAGACTATGATACTTCGCTATAAGCCCGAAGCTATTATAAACACAGGCATCGCAGGAACACTTTCCGATAAGGTTGGAGTGCTCGGCAGCGTAGTTGCGACGGCTCTTGTTCAGCACGATATGGATACATCTCCTCTCGGCGACCCCAAGGGACTTATTTCGGGAATTAATGTTATTGAATTTCCCACGGATGAAGCCCTTGCTGAAAAAATATGCCGAAATATCGACACTCCCTATATCCGCGGTGTTATCGCGTCGGGCGACTGCTTCGTGGCGGACGCTTGCAAGAAAGAAAATATCCGCGACACTTTTAATGCAGTGGCATGCGAAATGGAGGGCGCGGCAGTTGCGCACGTGTGCTATATGAGCAAGGTGCCCGTATGCGTGGTAAGAACAATTTCTGACGGTGCCGACGGAAACGGAGAGCTTTCGTATGAGGAGTTCCGCTTAAAAGCGGCAGACCTCAGCTCAAAAATTATGATTAAAACGATAGAAAGTATGTGATTTTGTGAAAAGTGTAGTACTCGCAGCAGGCTATGCAACAAGGCTTTATCCCTTAACTGAAAATTTCCCCAAGCCTCTTTTGGAGGTGGCAGGGAAAAGCATCCTCGACCATCTTTTAGATGATATTGACACGATTGAGGGTATCGACGAGCATATCATAATTTCAAACCATAAATTCTATGAGCATTTTGAAAACTGGAAGAAAAACTGCTCGCTCAAACACCCCGTCACCATTATTGACGATGGCTCAATGACCAATGAAACTCGTCTTGGTGCGGTAAAGGATATTCAGTTTGCCATTGAAACTCTTAAGCTTGACGACGACCTTTTAATAGTCGCAGGTGATAATCTGCTTGATTTTTCGTTTGGAGAAATGGTAAAGCTTTTCAAAGAAAAAAATAGCGCGGTTGTTATGTGCAGCTATGTGGAGGATGTGAATCTCCTTCGTAAGCGTGGAGTTATGATTCCCGACAGTGAATTTCGCGTAATACAGATGGAAGAAAAGCCGCAGGGCCCCAAGAGTAACTGGTGTGTAGCACCCTTTTATATCTACAAACGTGAGCAGCTTCCTCTTGTTAAAAAAGGCATTGAGGACGGTTGCGGAGTAGATGCACCGGGCAGCTTTGTCTCCTATCTGTGCAGAAAAGAAGATGTATATGCCCTTAAAATGCCGGGAGAGAGATATGATATCGGAACGCTGGAGAGTTACAGGGAGATACAGGAATTGTTCGTAAAAAAGAATATTGACAAAATATAAAATATTTGCTATGATTATGTCATAAACAAAATTGGTAGAGGCGCGGTTATTATCAGTAGATTTTGCATCAGGCAATTGGTAAAAGTGAAAGGAATCACCGCCGAAGCTTATGTGTATGCCGGTACATATAAGCTGGGCCGTCAGAGAATATCTGCCGGACTGTCACAAGGGGAAACCCCTCGTGGAGCGCTATCGTGATTTTAAGTTTAGGTAAAGAATAAATTTTCATTGTTCTTCCAAAGGTCACGGTGCATCCGTGACCTTTTTTGTTTAGTAAAATCAAAAAGAAAAACAAAATCAGGAGGAAAAACGATGAAAAGAAAAAATCATCTTTTCGCAATCTGCGCGGCATTTATTCTTTTAGCGCTGTGCCCCATGGCTGCTTTTGCCGAGGAGGGCGAAGCTGTATCAAAAATGGCGGCAACATTCTGGTCACTCGTTCCGCCGATTATTGCAATCGGTCTGGCGCTTATCACAAAAGAGGTTTACAGTTCCCTCTTTGTAGGCGTATTTATGGGTGGTCTCTTTGCCGCAAATTTCAGTCCCCTTAAAACAGTGGACTATGTTGTAAACGACGGTCTTATCGCCGCAGTTTCGGGAACAGCAGGAATATTTATTTTCCTTGTTGTTCTGGGTGTAATCGTGGAGCTTGTCAATAAAGCAGGCGGAAGTGCCGCTTTCGGCGAGTGGGCAAAGAGGAATATCAAGTCACGTACGGGAGCCGCTTTTGCGACATTTGTACTTGGAGTGCTCATCTTTATTGACGACTATTTCAACTGCCTCACAGTAGGCACAGTAATGCGCCCCGTTACCGATGCGCATAAGATTTCAAGAGCAAAGCTCTCCTTTCTCATTGATGCTACCGCAGCGCCTATCTGTATGATTGCGCCCATTTCTTCTTGGGCAGCGGCAGTATCAGAATTTGCCCCCGAGGGACAGGGATTAAAGCTATTTATTCAGGCAATCCCCTATAACTTCTATTCGCTTCTTACACTCGTATTTGTTGTGGCGATTACGCTTATGAAGGCTGACTACGGTCCTATGGCGCTTCACGAAAAGAATGCAATAGAAAACGGCGACCTTTTTACATCGGGCGAGCGTAAAGAATCGGAACAGACATCCGTTTCTTCAAAGGGCAAGGTTATTGACCTTTTGATGCCCATAATCGTACTTATCGTTGTGTGCGTATTTGCACTTGTCTATGTAGGCGGTATTTTGAGCGGTGCAAACTTCATTGACGCATTTGCAAACACCGATGCAACCATCGGTCTTCCTCTGGGCGGACTTATTGCTCTTCTTGTTACTATTATTTATCTCATGGCACGCAGAGTGGTAACTTTCAAGGAAGCTATGGATTGTATCCCGAAAGGCTTTATGGCAATGGTACCTGCCATCACAATCCTCGCTCTTGCCACATCTCTTAAGAATATGACGGGGCTTCTCGGTGCAGATGTCTACGTTGCAGGCTTGATGGAAGGCGCAGCGGCAGGACTTGCAAATTTCCTTCCCGCGATTATTTTCCTTGTTGCATGTTTCCTTTCATTCTCAACAGGAACATCCTGGGGAACCTTCGGCATTCTTATTCCCATTGTTGTGGCAATATTCCCCGCAGACAGCGTAAATCTTATTATTGGTATGTCAGCTTGTCTTGCAGGTGCAGTATGCGGCGATCATTGCTCTCCCATTTCTGACACGACAATTATGTCCTCTGCAGGTGCAGAATGTGATCATATCAACCACGTTTCAACGCAGATACCCTATTCAATAAGCGTTGCCGCTATATCGTTTGTAATGTATATTCTTGCGGCATTTATAAAGAGCGCGTATATTCTCCTTCCCATAGGAGTAATTCTCATTGTTGGATTCCTGTTTGTGATGAAAAAACTGGCAAGGCAAAACTAAATAATACACAAAAAAGGGGCTGTAGCAAAATGCAATTCATTTTGCTACAGCCCCTTTGGGGTGGACGAAAAATAGTGCAGATTGGACAAACTGAGCCAACAAAGCCTATATCATGGCTTTGTTGGGTTACCCGAAGGCGTACGTGGGTACGTCGAGAGGCGAAGTTTGTTCAAAACGCAAGGCTTTCTATAACAGAAATTCGTCAAACAACGAATTTCTTCCTTAATTTTTTCCTTTTCGGATATAAAAAAAAGGCTTCGTTGAGCTTTTCTTTTTGCCTTGCGTGGTGTGCGCATTTTGCTACACCCCTTTTCATATCCTCAATATTCTTTCTGCATTTTTATGCTTTATTTTTTCCAGGTCCCCTTTCTCTAATCC
>JAZNTQ010000027.1:0-51857 GCA_045591865.1 Clostridia bacterium | reverse complement strand
GTTGCATACGACCGCGACACACTTGCAAAAATTGCTAACAACGGTCTTACGCTCTCTCCTATCACACAGGTACTTATTGAAAAGTACATCTACGGATGGAAAGAAGTAGAATTTGAGGTTATGCGCGACCATGCTGGAAATGCTATCACAATCTGTTCTATGGAAAATGTGGATCCCGTCGGTATTCACACAGGCGACAGTATCGTTGTTGCTCCTGCGGCTACACTTTCCGATAAGGAATATTCAATGCTCCGTAAGGCGGCGCTTGATATTATCACAGAGCTTAAGATTGAGGGTGGTTATAACTGTCAGTTCGCTCTTAATCCTGATAGCTTTGAATATGCAGTTATCGAGGTTAATCCTCGAGTTTCCCGTTCATCTGCTCTTGCAAGTAAGGCAACAGGTTACCCGATTGCAAAGGTTACTACAAAGATTGCACTCGGCTACACACTTGACGAAATTAAAAATGACGTTACAGGTGTGACATATGCCTGCTTCGAGCCTGCAGTTGACTATATGGTTGTTAAGTTCCCCAAGTGGCCCTTTGATAAGTTTGTGTATGCTGACAGAAAGCTCGGCACACAGATGAAGGCTACAGGCGAAGTAATGTCTATCGGCAATTCATTTGAGTCTGCTCTTATGAAGGCAGTCCGCGGAGCAGAGCTTAAGACAGAAACTCTCTTCCACAAGGAAGTTCACGCGATAGAAGATATTGAAAAGAAGCTTCATGACCTTGATGACCTTCGTATATTCACTGTTTACGAAGCACTTGCGAGAGGCATTTCAGTTGACAGAATCAACGAAATCACACGTATTGACAAGTGGTTCCTCTCAAAGATTAAAAACATCGTAGATTTTGAGAAGAGCATCAAAGGAAATCTTTCCGAAGATCTTTATGAAAAGGGTAAAAAGCTCGGCTTTACCGACAAAGCTCTTGAGGAAATCAGCGGATGCAAGGTTCCTGCTCACAAGAGTTGTGTTTATAAGATGGTTGATACCTGCGGCGGCGAGTTTGCTGCAAAGACTCCCTACTTCTACTCAACCTATGACGAGAAGTGTGAGGCAAGAGCAGTTTCTACCAATAATAAAAAGGTTATCGTTTTAGGCTCTGGTCCTATAAGAATCGGTCAGGGTATCGAATTCGACTATTCCTCCGTTCACTGCGTGTGGGCACTCAAGGATATGGGCTACGAGGTTATTATAATAAATAACAACCCTGAAACAGTTTCAACAGACTTTGACACGGCAGACCGTCTTTACTTTGAGCCGCTTACTCCTGAGGATGTAATGAATGTTATCGAGGTGGAAAAGCCCGAGGGCGTTGTAGTTGCATTCGGCGGACAGACTGCAATCAAGCTTGTTAAGTTCCTTGACGAAAGCGGTATCAAAATCCTCGGCACATCTGCAAAGAGCATTGATATGGCGGAGGACCGTGAGCAGTTTGATGCACTTCTTGAAAAGTTCGGCATCAGACGTCCCAAGGGGCTTACAGTTATGACTCGTGACGAGGCGCTTTCCGCTGCAGAAACTCTTGGTTATCCCGTTCTTCTTCGACCCTCGTATGTAATCGGCGGTCAGAATATGACTATTGCCTACAAGGAAGAAGACGTTGAGCGCTATATGGATATCATTCTCGCGCAGAAGATTGAAAATCCCGTTCTCGTTGATAAATACATGATGGGCAAGGAGCTTGAAGTTGATATTATAAGCGATGGTAAGGACGTTCTTATCCCCGGTATTATGGAACACGTTGAGCGTGCAGGTGTTCACAGCGGTGACTCTATCGCAGTATATCCTCCCTTCAATGTAACTGACAAAATGCTTGATAAGATAGTAGATTGTTCTACAAAGCTTGCTCTTTCTCTTAAAACACAGGGACTTATAAATATTCAGTACCTTATATATGATAATGAGCTTTATGTAATTGAGGTTAACCCCCGTGCATCAAGAACTGTTCCCTACATCAGTAAGGTAACAGGTATCCCGATGGTTGATCTTGCAACCCAGGTTATGCAGGGCACCCCCCTTCTTGACCTCGGATTCGGAAGCGGTCTTTACAAGATGCCTCCCTACTACGCAGTTAAGGTGCCCGTATTCTCATTTGAGAAGCTTTCAGGTATCAACTCAATTCTGGGACCTGAAATGAAATCTACAGGTGAAGTACTCGGTATCGGCAAAACTCTTAATGAAGCTCTTTACAAGGGACTTATGGCTGCAGGATTCAATCTTGAGAGCCGCGGCGGCGTATATATCAGCGTTGATTCAAAAGATAAGTATGACCTTATCGAGCTTGCTAAAAAGCTTTACGATGCAGAGCTCGAACTTTATGCAGACGAAAAGAATGCACTCATCATTGAGTCTCTGGGTATTCCCGTACAGACGGTTGAGGGCGAAAAAATTTATTCTCTTATCGAAAGCGAAAAGGTTGGCTATATAATCCACACCAATTCAGGCAGACCCAAGGAAATTGAGAAATTCATAAGACTTCACCGTCGTGCACTTCAATTAAGCATTGCGTGTCTTACTTCTCTTGATACTGCTCACGCTCTTGCAGACATTCTTTTAAGCAGATTCAATCAGTATAATACAGAGCTTACAGATATTGCAAAGCTCCGTACAGAAAAGCTTAACATACCCTTCATCAAAATGCAGGGTACGGGCGATGACTATATCTTCATCAATAACTTTGACGGAAGGATTTCATTCCCCGAAGCACTTGCAATTGTATTCTCTGACCGTCACAGAGGTATCGGTGCAGACGGACTTGTTCTTATTGAAAAGTCAGAGGTTGCCGATGCGAAGATGCGCATATTCAATACCGACGGCAGTGAAGGCAAGATGGCTGGTAACTCTATCCGCTGCGTAGGTAAATATCTCTACGATAATGGTTATACAACTCACCGCCATATCACAATTGAAACTGCAAGCGGTATAAGAAAGCTTACTTTGCACCTCTTTGACCACAAGGTTACAAGCGTAACTGTTCAGATGGGTAATCCTGAATTCAAGCCATCTCTTATTCCCGTAGATATGCCGGGAGATAAAGTGATAAATGAAAAAGTTACCATTGGTGGCAAGGATTACAATATCACTTGTCTTTCAGTAGGTAATCCTCACTGCGTTGTTATCTGCGACAACGTATATAACATCGACGTGCCTACAGTCGGTCCCCGTTTTGAAAACGCGCCTATCTTCCCCGAAAGAATCAATACCGAGTTTGTCAAGATTATTGACAAGCGCACAATCAGAATGAGAGTTTGGGAGCGCGGTAACGGAGAGACACAGGCTTGCGGTACAGGAGCTGTAGCGGCAGCGATTGCGGCAGTTGAAAATGGGTACTGCGAAAAGGATACTGATATCAGCGTAAGAGTTGAGGGCGGCGAGCTTATAGTTCGCTACACCGATGAGGGCATATTCTTAACGGGCGATGCTGAAAAGGTATTTGAAGGCATTTATGAATATTAAGCGGTTGGCAACGCCAACCTTTCGAAGCGAAAGTTTTATTTCATAAAAGCATTCGCTTCGAGAAAAGGGCTTTCGTTCGCACGGTGCTCACCGCACCAGCCCTTGCAAGGAGTTAAAACAGAGGTACACCCCCTCTGTTTTAACAGAAATTGTCTTAAGGGGAGGTCCCCTTAACAACCCCTTGTGATTATGAATATTGATACATAAAACCAACGATTTTTTGCGTATTTTTAAAAACTTATGAATTTTTATGCAAAAAAGCTTGCATATTTATGCAAAGAGTGTTATACTATCTTCAATGAGTAAGAAAACTATATAAAAGGAGTTTTTAAAAATGGATAAGAATGATATTAAAAAAGTAGTTCTCGCCTATTCCGGCGGTCTTGACACATCAATTATTATTCCGTGGCTTAAGGAAAACTACAACAACTGCGAGGTTGTTGCAGTTGCAGGTAATGTTGGTCAGAATGACGAGCTTGACGGTCTTGAAGAAAAGGCTATCAAGACAGGTGCTTCAAAGCTCTACATCCTTGACCTTACAGATGACTATGTAGACAACTACATCATCCCCACAATGAAGGCAGGCGCTATCTACGAGGAATATCTCCTCGGCACAAGCCATGCACGTCCCTGTATTGCAAAGGGTCTTGTAGACATCGCAATCAAGGAAAATGCAGATGCTATCTGCCACGGTTGCACAGGTAAGGGTAATGACCAGGTTCGTTTTGAGCTTGCTATCAAGCACTTTGCTCCCGAAATGCCCGTTATTGCTCCCTGGCGCGAGTGGGACATCAAGTCTCGTGAAGAGGAAATTAACTACGCAGAAGCACACAACGTACCCCTCAAGATAAACCGCGAAACAAACTATTCAAAGGATAAGAACCTCTGGCACTTAAGCCACGAAGGTCTTGATCTTGAAGATACAGGCAACGAGCCGCAGTACGAAAAGGAAGGCTTCCTCGAAATGGGCGTATCTCCCGTACTTGCTCCCGACGAGCCTACTTATATCACAATTGATTTTGAAAAGGGTATCCCCGTAGCATTCAACGACAAGAAGATGAGTGCAAAGGATATCATACTTGCTCTTAACGAAGTTGGCGGAAAGAATGGTATCGGTATCCTCGATATCGTTGAAAACCGTCTTGTTGGTATGAAGTGCCGCGGTGTATATGAAACTCCCGGTGGTGCTATTCTCTACAAGGCTCATAGCGTGCTCGAATCAATCTGTCTTGACAGAATGACTCTTCATCACAAGCAGCGTCTTGCAATCACATTTGCAGAGCTTGTTTACGACGGCCAGTGGTTCACACCTCTCCGCGAGGCACTTTCCGCATTTGTTGACAAGACACAGGAAAATGTTACTGGTAAGGTAAGACTTAAGCTTTACAAAGGTAATATGATTAACGCTGGTGTATGGAGCGATTACAGCCTCTACTCTGAAGAAATCGCAACATTCGGCGAAAGCGATTACAACCAGAAGGATGCTGAAGGCTTCATCAATCTTTATGGTCTTCCGATTGCTGTACAGGCTATGGTTGATGCAAAAAACAAATAAGGATGTATAAAAACAGCACCGACCGCATAAAGCATCGTTTTTTATAATTATTAAGCGTGTGCTAAAAGCGAGGTCGTATAGTTTGGAAAAAATTCGCTTCACGAATTTTTCCGAATATGTGCTTTATGCTACGGACAAACTTCACCTCTCGCGGTATCACATACAGCGTCGGGCAAGCCCCGTTGGGTTCAGTTTGTTCGTTCTGCACTATTTTTCTCCATCCTTGGCACAAAAAAATTAAAAACTGTAGCAAGGTAAAACATACCTTGCTACAGTTTACTATTATATCAGGAGGTATTCCTATGGACAAAATGTGGGCAGGGCGTTTTTCAAAAGCGCTCGATAAAGAGGCAGATGACTTTAACTCTTCCATACATTTTGACTGCAAAATGTATAAGCAGGATATAAAAGGCTCAATCGCACATGCAACAATGCTTGCCGAGTGCAATATAATTTCAAAGGGCGACTCTGAAGCTATTATAAAAGGGCTTGAATCAATTCTTTCCGACCTTGAAAGCGGAGCACTTGGATTTGATTTCGATGCGGAAGATATACATATGTTTGTCGAGGCAGAGCTTACCAAACGTATCGGTGATATTGGAAAAAGACTTCATACCGCGCGCAGCAGAAACGACCAAGTTGCACTTGATATCCGTCTTTTTATGCGTGATGAGGCGAATGATATTATTGCTCTTATAAAGAAGCTTCTTTCTGCAATACTCGTTCAGGCAGAGGCAAATAAGGAGACAATTCTCCCCGGGTACACACACCTTCAGCGTGCTCAACCGATTATGTTTGCACATCACTTATGCGCTTATGCGATGATGTTCATACGTGACATTGGAAGAATTGAAGATGCCCTTAAAAGAATGAACTTCTCTCCCCTCGGCTCTTGCGCTCTTGCAGGAACAACTTATGAAACAAACCGCGATATGACAGCTTCGCTTTTAGGCTTTGACGGGATTACGCTTAATAGTATTGACGGCGTTTCTGACCGTGATTTCTGCGTTGAGCTGATGAGTGCATTTGCACTTATTATGACACATCTTTCACGCTTTGCAGAAGAAGTTATCCTCTGGTCTTCATGGGAATTTAAGTTTGTAGAGCTTGACGATTCTTATACAACAGGCTCTTCCATTATGCCGCAGAAAAAGAATCCCGATATGGCAGAGCTTGTGCGTGGCAAGACGGGTAGAGTTTACGGCGACCTCGTGGCAATGCTCACAATTCTTAAAGGTCTTCCCCTCGCCTACAACAAGGATATGCAGGAGGACAAGGAGGCAATTTTCGACAGCAGCGAAACTGTGAAGAAGTGCCTCAGCGTATTTGCACCTATGATTGAAACTATGTCTGTCCGCGCTGACAAGATGTATGCCGCTGCAGGCGAAGGCTTTATCAATGCGACAGACCTTGCAGACTACCTCGTAAAAAAGGGTCAGCCTTTCCGCAGTGCTTATAAGACAGTCGGTCAGATTGTCGGCAAGTGCGTAGCAGAGAAGAAAACTCTTGAAACTCTTACTCTTTCCGAATACAAAGAATTTGACGCTCTTTTTGAAGATGACCTCTTCGCTGAAATCGACCTTAAGAACTGCGCTGAAAAGCGTATCTCCGCAGGCGGTACATCGGTAGAGTCAATAAACAAGCAAATTGAATATATAAAGAAATTTATATAAAAAATAAGGCTACATCAGTAGCCTTATTTTTTTATAATTCTCTTTAGTTTTTCAAGTGCTCGTCGGGAATATCTTTTTATAACGCGTTTATAAAGAGTTTTTTCCGCTTTTTTTGCATACTCCATAAACTCGCTATCTTCCCTGCCGATATATTTATCTCCCTGATAGAAGCCTTCGAGCATACCTACTATATCGCTATCCTTTACGGTTGTTTCGAGTACTCCACGATTGTCTCCACAGATGATATAGCCTTTTTTCGTAACCCTTACAATGCGGTACATAATGTAATGCCCTTGCTTTCTATACACAGGAATATCATACTTTTTAAGTGGGAATACAGGTGGTACAATTACAACCTTGTCACGTCCCTCGACAAGCATAGGATTCATACTGTCGCCCTTTGTTTTGGTTACATATATTCCATTTTGCTTTAAGCTTTCTTCAATTCCGAGCATTTATTCCAACTCCAATAAGTTTTTTGCATTGGTATAAAATATCTTTTCTTTTTCTTCTTCCGTAAGCGAAAGTGCCTCGATTTTCTCTGCCTCTCTCATAAGCGAGATTGCAGGGTAATCACTGCCGAAAAGCACTCTATCTACTCCGTGGGCACGAATCATATCAACCATTTTTTCAGGCGCAACTTCCCACAGAGTGCTTGAAGTGTCAAACCACACGTTTTTACCGACAAGATATTTAGCCTCTTTATCCCACACACTGTAGCCACCCATATGAGCCGCAATAAATTTATGTTCGGGGAATTTTTCAAGCACTTTTGAAAGACGCTCGGGATTTGAAAAATCAAGCTTCTTATCCCCTACGTGAAGCACTATCGGATAGTCGTTTCCGATTTCATCATACATAAAGAGAGCCTTATCGTCATCGATATTAAACGCCTGAAAATCGGGGTGAAACTTAAATCCCTTTAGACCATGATTTTTTATACGCTGAATTTCATTTTTCACGTCCTCAAAATCGGGATGAACAGAGCCGAATACTATAAATCGCTCATCTCTTAAATCGAAGAGGAAATCGTTATTTATCACGACCTGCGTAGGCTTTGTGGGAGTAGAAAATATAACTGCTCTGTAAAAACCTGACTTTTCCATTTCTTCACGCATATCGGTGAATGTGCCGAGGCACTCCCATGGCATACCGTAGTGATGCTCAAGGTTTGCTATTGCAAGGTGGGCAATCTTGGGATTAAATATATGTGCGTGAAAATCTATAATTTTTCTCATACTAAAACTTCTTTCTATAAAAGTATTGCAGCGATGGTGTCGCTGCAATACTGTAAAACTTTCGTCGCGAAAGGATGATCTTGTCATCCGCAATTATCCCGGAGGCCATGCAAGAGCGCGTCCGCCAAGCATATGGAAATGAAGATGGCCTACTGTCTGTCCGCCGCCCTCACCGCAGTTATTTACAATGCGGTATCCGTCTTCTGCTATACCTTCCTGCTCTGCAATTTTTGCTGCAACAGAGAATATATGACCTACAATGGCGCAGTTTTCCTCATTTATCTCATTTGCGCATTTAATATGCTCTTTTGGGATAATAAGAATATGAACCGGTGCCTGAGGCTCAATATCGCGGAATGCAAATACCTTATCATCCTCATACACCTTTGCAGAGGGGATTTCACCCTTTGCTATCTTACAGAATAAACAATCCATAATTACACTTCCTTAACCTATTTGTGCCTTAACGATTTCGTCAACGAGTGCCAATGCATCGTCAATCTTGGAGGCGTCCTTACCGCCGCCCTGTGCACTGTCGGGCTTACCGCCGCCGCTGCCGCCTGCAACCAGCGTGATTTCCTTAATAATCTTGCCACAATGAACGCCCTTTGCTACTGCATCAGCGCCTGCCATTGCGATAAAGGAAATCTTGCCATCGGTATTTGCGGCAAATACGCATACGCACATAGGAGTTTTCTCCTTGATTGCATCGCCAGTCTTTCTTATATTGTCAACAGTTGAGCCATCCATCTGTGCAACGATAAGGTTAATGTCGCCGATATGCTTTACTCCTGACATAATATCGTTTGCCTTGGCACTTGCCATTTTTGCTTCGACCTGTTCAAGCTTCTTCTGCTGCTCGCGGTTTTCATTTGCAATTGCTTCTGCGCGATGAACAAGCTCTCCCTCTGTTGTTTTAAGAGCCGCCGCAGTATTTGTGATGATAGCATTCTTTTCTTCGATATAACGAAGAACTCCCTCGCCTGTTACTGCCTCTATACGTCTTACGCCTGCTGCAACACCGCTCTCTGAAAGAATCTTGCAGAGACCAGCCTCTGCAGTATTCTTAAGGTGTGAGCCGCCGCAAAGCTCGATTGAATAACCGCCCATATTTACAACGCGTACAGTATCGCCGTACTTTTCGCCGAAGAGTGCCATAGCACCCTGCGCCTTTGCTTCGGCGATTGACATATTCTTAATATCAATGGGATATGCCGCAAGAATTGCAGCATTCACCTTGTTTTCAACTTCCTGCAGCTTCTCTTTTGAAACTGCTTCAAAATGAGAGAAGTCAAAGCGGAGTCTGTTTTCGTCAACGTAGCTGCCTGCCTGCTCGATATGACTGCCGAGCACCTCGCGAAGCGCCTTCTGGAGAAGATGTGTTGTTGAATGATTTCTTGCAGTTGCCATTCTCTTCTTTGTGTCGATAGATACTTTTACCTTATCGCCCTTTGAAGCCGAGCCTTCAAGAACTTCAACGTGGTGAAGAATCTTTCCGTCTCCGAGCTTCTTGGCATCTTTAACTGCCATCTTAAAGCCTTCACCGATTATTTCACCGTTGTCACCCATCTGTCCGCCACTTTCACCGTAGATAACGGTCTTATCAAGGATAATAACTGCATTTTCACCGTCAGAAACGCTTTCGGCAACCTGTCCGTCTTTCACGATAACTGTGATTTCGGCGTCGCACTCATTATTATCATAACCTATAAACTGGGTTTTAATATCTTTTCCGAGAGTCTGATAAATATCCTCGCTCCAAGCTGCCTCGTCTCCAACATTTCTGCCCTCTCTTGAACGTGTTTTCTGCTCAAGGAGAAGCTTGTCAAATGCATCTCTGTCAACAGAGAGTCCCTTTTCCTGAAGAATTTCTTCTGTAAGGTCAATGGGGAAACCATATGTGTCATTAAGACGGAACGCATCTTCGCCAGAAAGAGTCTTTTTGCCACTCTCTTCAAGGTCAGCAATTTTTTCTTCAAGAATGGAAAGTCCGCGGTCAATTGTCTGCGCGAAGCTTTCTTCCTCTTTCTTTATTACTTTCTTTATATAATCCTGCTTTTCTTCAAGCTGGGGGTAAGCACCCTTTGACTCGCGGATAACAGTGTCTGCAATTTCATAGAGGAATGTACCCTCAATACCGAGGAGCTTTCCGTGTCTTGCGGCGCGTCTTAAAAGACGGCGAAGAACATAGCCGCGACCTTCATTAGAAGGAGATACACCGTCACACACCATAAAGGTAGTACTTCTGATATGGTCGGTGATTACTCGAAGCGAGATATCACTCTTCTCTCCTTCTCCATAGTTAACCTTTGCAACCCTGCTGATTTCAATCATAATATTGCGGATAGTATCAACCTCAAAGAGATTATTTACATCCTGCATAATAACTGCCATTCTTTCAAGTCCCATACCTGTGTCGATATTGGGATTTGCAAGGCGATTATAAACGCCGTTTTCATCCTTGTCAAACTGTGTGAATACGAGGTTCCAGAATTCTACGAATCTATCACACTCACATCCAACCTTACAATCAGGAGAGCCACAACCATACTTTTCACCACGGTCGAAATAAAGCTCGCTGCAAGGTCCGCAGGGGCCCTGACCGATTTCCCAGAAGTTGTCCTCTTTACCCATTCTTGAGATGTGAGAGGGGTCTACTCCAACTTCCTTTGTCCAGATTTCGATTGCTTCATCGTCATCCTCGTAAACTGTGATATAAACCTTGTCCTCGGGGAGTCCAAGTTCCTTTGTAACAAACTCCCATGCCCAAGCAGTTGCTTCGTGCTTAAAGTAATCACCAAACGAGAAGTTACCGAGCATTTCGAAGAATGTACCGTGGCGTGCAGTCTTACCAACACGCTCAATATCAGGTGTACGGATACATTTCTGGCAGGTAGTAACTCTGTTTCTCGGAGGAATCTCCTTGCCTGTGAAATAGGGCTTAAGAGGAGCCATACCTGCATTTATAAGAAGCAGCCTGTTGTCATTCTGCGGAACAAGCGGGAATGACGGCAGTCTCAAATGTCCTTTACTTTCGAAGAATTTTAAGTATCTTTCGCGTATTTCGTTGAGTCCAAGTTTTTCCATTATGAACACTCCTTTACAATTTATCATTATACCTTTTTTCAGCAGTGTTGTCAACCGATTTGGGCTCGTTTTTTGAGGATCGGACAATTTGCCAAGGTCAGTAAAAAAAAGGGTAGATTTTTCTCCCTTTATATGGTAGAATATATATAGTATTGTATCATAGGAGGATTGTGTATGTCCGTCATTAAAGCGTTTATACTTGGTCTTATTCAGGGAATAAGCGAATTCTTACCGATCTCATCATCGGGACACCTTGCTATAGCAGGAAAGCTTATGAGAATGAATCCCGAAGCAGACAATCTTTTATCTTTTAATATTCTTCTCCACGTGGCAACTCTTGTAGCAGTATTTATAGTTTACAAGAATGACATCTGGGAAATGATAAAAGCATTTTTCGCAATGATTGGCGATGTGTGTAAGGGAAAAGGCTTAAGACTTTCTGAATTTACATACCGAAGACTTATCATAATGCTCATCGCTGCAACGCTTCCTGCAGTAGTTGCGGCACTACTTCTTGGTGATATTATCGAAAATCCTGCACTCTGGCAGATTGGTATATTCCTCATTATAACTGCAATCCTTCTCTTCCTCAGCGAGAAGCTTGCGGGCGGAAATATTGATATTGAAAAAATGTCTGTAAAGCGTGCATTCTGCGTAGGATTATTTCAGGGACTTGGAACTCTCCCCGGTATAAGCAGAAGCGGTAGTACAATAGTTGGCGGTCTCTTCTGTGGACTTAATAAGGCTACAGCAGTAAGATTTTCATTCCTTATGTCAATCCCCGCAATACTGGGAGCACTCGTGCTTGATATAAAGGATATGTTTAGCGCTACTTCGCAGACACTTTCTCTCCTTCCCGTTGCAGTTGGTATGTTAACTGCCGCAATAAGCGGTTACTTTGCAATAAAGTTTCTTCTTAAAATCGTAGAAAAAAGTAAGCTTTCTTACTTTTCAATCTACTGCACTATTGCAGGTATAATCGCTATTGTACTTAATTTCACTATATAAAGGAATGCAAAGATAATGGCAAAATCTTCTACAAAGAAAACTTCAAGTTCTAAAAAGAATCTCTCTCCATCGGGAAAGAAGCTCGCTTCCAGAAGGCCTTCTTCACCTTCCAAATCCGCACCTGCGCGTTCTACGAAAAAGGCTTCATCTGCAAAATATCCTTCTAAAGAGATTCGCCTGATATGCCTCTGCGCAACGACTATTATTCTGATTCTCTCATATTATTTCAACGCTTTTGGTATTGTGGGAGAATTTTTGAAGGCTGTAGGCAGAATTTTCCTTGGAAGTATGTGCTTTACTCTCCCTGCGCTATTTTTCGTGGGGACGCTTCACCTTTTTATAAAAGGTACTCTTACTCCGCATAAGCATCGCTATGTTTTCACATCTATAGGCATTATCTGTATAGCAGCACTCCACACTATCTACTACGCCGCTTGCGAGAGCGAGCTTTTCGCAGGCAGCATTTCATCCGTGATAGGAAGCGTGCTTGACAGCAGCAAATACTATCAGTCTGGCGGTATAATAGGTGCTCTTATTGCCCTTCCGCTTAAGACGCTTGTTTCTTCGGTAGGCACTTGTGTTATTCTTGTAGCACTCGTGCTCTGCTCGTTTGTGGTAGTAATAGGCACACAGCCTATTGTAAGGTTTATAAAGTTTATTACAGGTTCTCTTTCTGACTTTGTTTCAAGTGCAAAAGATGAACAAATTGATGAGGACAGCTCAATCAAAATTAATGGAGTTGAAGAAAAGAAATCTCCCTCCCGTAAAGCGAAAAAAGAGGGAGATACTCCCAAAATCATCACCGATACTCCCTCGGGTCAGGCGGAATTCAAGATAAATCTTTACGGGGACAAAAATGACAAGAAGGCAGAGGATATTACATCTGCAGAAAAGGTTGAAATCCCCGAAGACATAAAGAAGATGGCTATGGAAGAATCGGGTGGAGTAGAAGAGGAAAAGGCGGACACAACGCCCATCGAAGTTACCGATGACGAAATCGAAACCGATTATATAGAATACACCTTCCCCCCTATTGATTTGCTTATGAAGGCAAAAGCCCCCTCGGGGAATCAGGACAAGCCTGAAGACCTTCGCACACAGGCTAAAAAGCTTGTTGACACCCTTGCAAGCTTCGGTGTTGAGGCAAAGGTGCTTGAGGTAAGCAAAGGGCCGAGCGTAACGAGATTTGAGCTTCAGCCCTCCGCAGGTGTCAAGGTAAGTAAAATCGTAAATCTCGCCGATGATATTGCGCTTAATCTTGCGGCATTCGGCGTAAGAATCGAAGCGCCTATCCCTGGAAAAGCTGCAGTCGGAATTGAAATTCCCAATAAGAGTACATCCATGGTGCCCTTGCGCGATGTTATCGACAGTGACGAATTCAGAAAATTCGGTTCAAAAACTGCCTTTGCTATGGGTAAGGATATTTCAGGTCAGCCTATTGTAAGCGATATTTCAAAAATGCCCCATATGCTTATTGCAGGTGCTACGGGTAGCGGTAAGAGTGTGTGCATAAACTCTCTTATCACAAGTATTCTCTACAAGGCAGACCCCAATGAAGTAAAGCTTATACTTATAGACCCCAAGGTTGTTGAGCTTGGGGTATATAATGGTATTCCCCACCTTCTCATTCCTGTTGTAACAGACCCCAGACGCGCCGCAGGTGCACTTAACTGGGCAGTACAGGAAATGGTTAAGCGCTACAGTATGTTTGCAACTGCTAATGTGCGCGATATCAAGGGTTATAACGAATACGCGGCATTAAGCGGCGACAGACTCCTTGAGCAGATTGTTATAGTAATTGACGAGCTTGCAGACCTTATGATGGTTTCCCCTCACGAGGTTGAAGACTCTATCTGTCGTCTTGCACAGATGGCAAGAGCCGCAGGTATGCACCTTGTGATTGCTACACAGCGTCCAAGCGTTGACGTAATTACAGGTCTTATCAAGGCTAACGTACCAAGCAGAATCGCATTCAGCGTTTCAAGCCAGATAGACAGCCGTACCATCCTTGATATGGGTGGTGCAGAAAAGCTTCTTGGTAAGGGCGATATGCTCTTCCTTCCTATGGGTGCAAGCAAGCCGAAACGTCTTCAGGGTGCGTTTGTATCAGACAAGGAAATTGAAAGAATTGTTGAATTTATTAAATCTGATTCCTCTGCTCACTACAACGAAGATATAATCGAGCATATTGAAAATGGCGTAGAAGACCATACAAGCGCAGATGATTCAGATGCAGATGACCTTCTTCCGCAGGCTATGGAAATTGTCGTTGAGCTTGGTCAGGCAAGTGCGTCACTTCTCCAGAGGAAACTCAAGGTAGGCTACTCCCGTGCAGGAAGGCTTATAGACCAGCTTGAGGAGAGAGGTGTTATTGGTCCTCACGAGGGCAGTAAACCCCGTAAGGTTATAATGAGCAGGAATGAATTTCAGGAAATGATGCTTAATAATATAGAAGATTGATAAAATCCCATTTTGCAGATTTTTTGGTAATTTTCGACAAAAAAAGTGCAGTAAATTGTCTCTGGTTGTGCAATTTACTGCATTTTTGCCCTTGACAACACTTATTTAGATTGATATAATCAAATATATGGTGGGGTGAGTTGTGTGAATAACATATCAAATAAAAACTTCGCCTCATTCAGCGATGAAGATTTAGTTAGCTTGGCACAGCACGGTAATGACAGGGCGCTTGACTACTTACTTGGAAAGTATTTCGTCTATGTACGCAACAAATCTCTTTCGTATTATATTGCAGGCGCTGATAGAGATGACATAATTCAGGAGGGTATGATTGGTCTGTTTAAGGCGGTCAGAGACTTCAGCAGTGAGCGCGGTGTAACATTCAGGACATTTGCAGATGTTTGCGTTACAAGGCAGATTCTCACAGCTGTTAAGAATGCCAGCAGACAAAAGCATGCACCTCTTAATTTTTATGTTTCGTTAAATAAATCCGTCACCGATGGTGATGATGATTCTACACTGGCTGATATTTTGGGACAAGCCAAAGGCTCAAATCCAGAAGAAATACTTCTTGAAAAAGAAAAAGCGGATACGCTCGGACTTGAGATGTCGCGCCTTCTTTCAGATTTTGAGCTTCACGTTCTTTCGCTTTATCTTCAGGGAAAGAGCTATGCCGATATCGGAAAAGAAATCGGTAAATCACCAAAATCAGTCGATAATGCACTTCAACGCATAAAGAAAAAGTTTGAAAAAATTGCGTCTGACAATTAAAATGCTATATGCCCATATCGGCGTGATAACCGAAAAGGGTGAAAATATTTTTATAGGTAAAGGTAAGGAGATTAGAAATGTACGAAGACAAGACTTTAGTCTGCAAGGATTGCGGACAGGAATTCGTGTTCACAGCTGGCGAACAGGAATTCTATGCTGAAAAAGGCTTCCAGAACGAGCCTCAGAGATGTAAGGAATGCCGTGCTGCAAAGAAAGCATCACTCAGAGAAAACAGAGAAATGTATACTGCTGTTTGCGCTGAATGTGGCGGTGAAGCAAAGGTTCCTTTCGTTCCCAAGGACGACAGACCTGTTTACTGCAGCGAATGCTTTGCAAAGAATAAATAATCTCCTTATTAACCAGAGAAGATTATAATTAAAAGGTGATAGCGATTGCTATCACCTTTTATTTTTTCACTTTATTTTAGCCTCAAAGTGCGCATAGCATTAAGGACTGCCAATACCATCACACCTACATCCGCGAAAATCGCCGCATACATATTATCAAAGCCTAGCGTGCTCATTATCATTACGCCAAACTTTATAACAAGCGACATTATTATATTCTGGCGGACAATTCTCATCGTCTTTTTCGCGATTTTTATGCTCTCGTTTACTGCCATAAGCGAGTCATTCATAATGACAACGTCGGCCGCTTCTATCGCGGCGTCACTTCCAAGTGCACCCATAGCAATTCCCACATCCACGCAGGAAAGCACTGGGGCATCATTTATTCCGTCACCTGCAAAGGCAAGTTTGCCCTCCCCTTCTTCTTTCAGAGAAAGTGCTCGTTCTACCTTATCTGCAGGCATAAGCGACGCGTGGATTTCGTCAATCAAAAGCTTTTCGCCTATCTTTTGAGCTACAAGCATATTGTCACCCGTAAGCATTACGGTGTGCCTGATACCATTTTTCTTAAGGGTTTCTATTGCTTCCTTGGAATCGGATTTTATCTCGTCAGCAAGGACAATCGCACCTATATATTTTTTATCATAGGCAATATAGACAATACTTCCGTGCTCTTCTATTTGCGGCACGTCTATTCCCTGTTCCTTAATAAGCTCAAGGCTCCCCAAAAGAGCATCTTTCGAATCAATTCTCGCTATTATGCCACTCCCTGCAACACTTACCACATCGCTCACGCGATTTTTATCTATCTCCTTCCCGTACGCTTTTATTATAGAAAGCGCAATCGGGTGCGTGGAGAAACTCTCGCCAAGTGCGGCTATTTCCATAAGATACTCTTCGCTAACGCCCTCGGGGAGTATTTTTGTAATGAAAAAGCCTCCGTGAGTAAGCGTTCCGGTTTTGTCAAAGGCGATTTTATTAACTTTGGAAAGCATTTCAAGATGGCTTGAGCCTTTTATGAGTATGCCCTTCTTTGATGCCGATCCGATACCGCCAAAAAACGAAAGCGGAACAGATATAACAAGCGCACAAGGGCACGAGACAACCAAAAACACGAGTGCTCTTCTTATCCATACCGAAAGCGGCTGATTGAAAAGAAGCGGCGGCAAAAACGCTGTAACAAGTGCTGCGAAGAACACAATCGGTGTGTACTTGCGCGAAAACTTGGTGATAAACTTCTCTGACTGTGACTTATGCGCAGATGATGTTTCCACAAGATGTAAAATCTTTGCCAGGGTACTTTCTGCATAAATTCCGCTTACACGTATTTTTACGGGGCTGTCAAGATTTATCATACCACTTATAGCCTTATCGCCTGTGTTAAGTGTTACAGGAAGGCTCTCGCCCGTAAGAGACGATGAATCAAAGCTTGAGACTCCGTCCTCTATAATTCCGTCAAGAGGTACTCTTTCTCCGGGAAGTACCAGGATAAGTTCATCCTTTTCCACCTTTTCGGGAGAAAGCTTTATTTCTTCACCGTCACGCAGGACTGTTGCAAAGTCTGGCTTTATCTTCATAAGCTCTTTTATGGATTTGCGACTTTTACCAACTGCGATACTCTGAAAAAGCTCACCCGTCTGGAAAAGAAGCATTACCATAGCAGCTTCAGAAAACTCCTGCATAATTATGGCACCCACGGTTGCAAGTGTCATAAGGAATTCCTCGTCAAAAATGTTCCCGCCGAAAATCTTTCTTACTGCAGAAAGCAAAACATCATATCCGGCGATAAGAAATGTCGCCATCTGCAACACTATTTTAGAAATTGTATTAGGAATGATAGCCGCTATTACAAAAACTGCAAAAGCGGCTATTATTCTTTTTAGGCTTCTACGCTGACGCTTGCTCATATTTACGCCTCACTGATTTCAAAGTCGCGTTCTGTCTTTCTGCCCGCCTTCACGATTTCCTTTTCAAGACGAGCAAAATCTCCCTCTTCCGCTTCAATGGTAAGAGTCTGCATAATGAAATTAAGCTGCGCATCCACGACTCCGTCAATCTTTTTTATTGCATCTTCAATTTTTCCTGCACATACTGCGCAATCAATTTCTGATACTTCGTACTTTTTAATCATAAAAAATATCCTTTCTTATCTTCTTTGTGTATTAGCAAAAATATAAAATAACGAAAGCGCCGAGATAATAGTTCCTGCAACGGAGAAAAGTACCGCCAGCTTTCCTGACATACCCTCAATCATCAATACCGTCGACGCATTAAAAATGCTATGGCATACAGCCACCGTTTTAATACTTTCCGTACGGTAGCACACTATTCCCAGCACTATGCCTACTGCAAAGGCAAACAAGCCTTGGAACAGGCCTCCGTGCGCTATTCCAAATAAAATTGCCTGAAGAGTTATCGCTGCCCACGGGCGCATAATTGTAAGAAGTTCTCCCATAATAAGTCCGCGGAAAAGAAATTCCTCAAACAAGGGCGCAACAACCAATATGCTGAAGGCGGCTATAAGAGCCTGTGCTGCAGTTGCAATATCGGGAGAAAGCTCCGATGCCTTTTGAAGGGAGCTTTCAAATACATCCACATTCTGCACGAGGGAGTAGTATACCGCTACCAAAAGCCTCATACCTATTGCAAGGCAACCTGACATCATTATAATTGCTGTCGGGACTTTCTTGCTGGGGGCACATTCTGAAATATCTTTCCCTTTGAGCTTATATATCAGCATATAAGCCCACACAGATATGATTGTGGCAATTACTGAAAGCGCAAATGATCCTGTGCTTGCATTTTTCTCTGCTTCCGCTATGGTAATGCCTTTTGCCATATTCCACATTGTGTATATGGACACAGCGGCAACTGAAACAAGATAATGTATCAGTACACAGGCTGTGGCAAAAAGTATTACTTTAATTCTCTTTATTGCACTCTTCAACGGGATTCTCCTCTTTTGAAACTGCTATAATAATTTTTTTCGGGCATTTTTCTGCACATATTCCGCAACCGGTACACTTTGAATAATCAATTACTGCGTGATTATTCTCTACCTTGATTGCGCCTACCTCGCAGTTCTTTTCACATATTTTACAGCCTATGCAACCCACGGAGCACTTTTCCTTCATCGTCGCGCCCTTGTCGCATGACTGGCATTTTACTATATATTTTGTGGTTTTAGGTACTAGCTCTATAAGGTTTTTAGGGCATACGTCCACACATTCGCCGCAACCGCCGCATTTTTCAGTGTCGATAACAGCGATGCCGTCTACGATTGAAATTGCACCGCGACAACAAACATTCACGCAGCTGCCAAAGCCAAGGCAACCATAGTCACACGATTTCTGCCCTGCTCCCTGAAGTGAAACAACAGCGCCGCAATCCGAAACACCACAATATGTAAACTTGTCAAAAGCGACATCCTTTGTACCATTACAGCGGACAACGGCTACTTTTTCTTCTACCTGTGCGCTTTCTACGCCCATTATTTCTGCAATTTTATCTGCAACGTTCTGTCCTCCCGGGCTGCAGGCATTAACCTTTGCACCATCTTTAGAAATTGCGCTTGCGTATGCCCTGCAACCTGCAAAGCCGCAGCTACCGCAGTTTGCACCGGGAAGAACTTCGGCGATAGCTTCCGCTCTTTCATCCTTTTCAACTGCAAATATCTTTGCTGCAAGTGCCAGCAGCGCTCCAAGGACAAGACCTAATGCGCCCATTGAGAGCACAGGATAAATTATATCTTTCATAGTCTGAATCAATCCTTTCAAAAAGACATTCCCTGGAATCCCAGAAACGCCATCGCAAGAAGCGAAGCGCTTATAAGCGCTATCGGCATTCCCTCAAGCGCTTTGGGAATATTTGAGTTTTCAAGTCTTTCTCGAACACCTGCAAAAAGCACTATCGCAAGCATAAATCCTACGCCTGCCGAGAAACCGTTTATAATAGTTTCAATAAGTGTATAGCTTTCAGAAGATGAGATAACAGATGCAGTTCTTACATTAAGAAGTGCTACACCCAGCACTGCACAGTTTGTAGTTATGAGCGGAAGATAGATTCCCAGAGCACTGTAGAGCGAGGGAATTGACTTTTGCAAAAACATTTCAACGAACTGTACAAGCGCCGCAATAATTACGATAAATGCAATTGTCTGCATATATTCAATATTAAGCGGTACAAGTATGAACTTCTGACAAAGCCAGGTCATTATAGAGGCAAGAGTCATTACAAATGTAACTGCCATACCCATACCAAGCGCGGTATCAAGCTTTTTTGATACTCCGAGGAAGGGACATATACCGTAGAATTTTACAAGAACAAAGTTCTGTACAAAAATCGAAGTTAAAGCGACTCCTATAAGCGCGGTCATTTATCTCTCCCCTTTCTTATTCTTGATAACATTGATTATACCAAGGAGAATCCCAAGTGTTAAAAATCCTCCGGGAGGAAGCAGCATAATTGTTGCAGGAGAGGTTATTCCAAGGCTATAGCCAAGGATTGTTCCTGCGCCAAGAATTTCTCTTGTTGCAGAAATAATTGAAAGTGCAATAGTAAAGCCTAGACCCATACCGATACCGTCTGCCGCTGATTTTAAAACACCGTTTTTAGAAGCGAATGCTTCTGCGCGGGCAAGAATTATGCAGTTTACAACGATAAGCGGAATAAAAAGACCAAGCGATTTTGAAAGAGCAGGTATGTATGCTTTAAGAATCAAATCAACAATCGTTACGAAGGTTGCGATAATTACAACATATGCTGCAATTCTGATTTTTTGAGGAATTATTTTTCTTAAAAGAGAAACGAGTATGTTTGAAAGAGTCAGTACAAACGTAACTGAAAGCCCCATACCAATACCATTTGAAAGCGACGTTGTAACCGCGAGAGTGGGACACATACCAAGGAGCTGCATAAAGGTGGGGTTTTCGGTAATTATACCATTTTTAATGGTCTTAATCATTTAGACATTGCCTCCTTTATTGCTTCTTCAACAAGATCAATCGACATTTTTACGCCGTTTGCAATACCGCGAGAACTTACAGTAGCTCCGGTTATTGCAGTGATTTCGCTTTCGCTATCAGTTTCGTTCTTGACTACCTGAAGTATTGGATTTTTACCCTTAAACTGTGATTTGAAGCTGTCCTCGGTAATTTTTGCACCAAGTCCTGCAGTTTCGCTGTGACTTAAAATTTCAATGCCCTGAACGGTCGTTTCCACGTCAAGACCTATCATCATAGCGATGTCTCCGCCGTAGCCTGTGGTAGTTACCCTTACACAATATCCAATTACTTCATCACCTTTTTTTGCTGCAGAAACATTTTCGTTCAACTCTTCAAAAGAGTCTGCATCGGGGATAATTGCCATCATTGCTTCCTGGGTTGCTTCTTTTTCTGCTTCCGCTATACGCGGAGCGGTGATTTTATTAACCCCCGAAAGAAGAAGCGCGGCAACAAGCGTTATTATACAAAGAATAGACGAAAGTTTTATAAATTCTTTTTTCATTATTCCACCTCCGCTTATTCTTTCACAAAGCCAAACGCCTTGGGAACTGTCCACTTTTCAATGAGGGGGGTAAGGATATTCATAAGAAGAATTGCAAAGCTTACACCTTCGGGGTATCCTCCCCAGAATCTTATAATACAGGTGATAACACCGCAACCAATGCCGAAAATTATCTGTCCCCAGGGAGTTGTGGGAGAGGTTACATAGTCGGTCGCCATAAATACTGCGCCGAGAAGTACGCCGCCTGAAAGAACTGCCGCCAGAGGGTTCTGTACGCTTACTACTGCACTGTCTCCAAAGAGAAGTGTCATCACAAACACGCTTCCTAAAAATGCAAGCGGAATTCTGAGTGTTATTACCTTGCGGATAAGAAGATAAATGAATCCTATAAGGATTGCAAGCGCACAGGTTTCGCCGATACATCCAGGAAGAATTTTTCCACCCTCAAAAACTCCAAGAAACTGCGTTCTTAAACTGGGAGCCGCATCTATCCATTCCTTTGAAAGAGGGGTTGCACCGGTAACAACGTCTGCCACATTATTAAACAGATGCACTCTTTTCCGGGAGAATTTTGTGAGTGCAACGGGGAACGATGCCAATACAAACACTCTACCTACAAGAGCGGGATTCATAAAGTTTTGTCCGATACCGCCGAAGAGCTGCTTTGCAATAATAATTGCAACAAAAGCACCGATAACAACTATGTAGTAAGGTGTAGTAACCGGCAAACAAAAGGCAAAAAGAAGACCTGTTACCACTGCACTCATATCATTTATTGTGCGCTTTTTATGAGCTGCAACCTGATAAAGCCATTCAAAGCCCACACAGGAAATAACACTTACAAGCATAAGCGCAAATGCTCGCTGACCGAAAAGTAGCACAGCAGCAAATGCCACCGGCATAAGAGCAATTATAACATCAAGCATAACATCCTGAATACTATTTTTTTCTCTTATGTGAGGAGTAGATGAAACTGCAAGTTTTGTATTTTCCATGCCTTATCCCTTCCTTTCCTTCTGTGCGCGCTCACGCTGAATGCCCATAACTTTTCTTTTTGCAATACGGATTGTCTGCACAAGCTGTCTTTTTGACGGACAGCCGTAACTGCAACAACCACATTCTATACAGGAAGTGACATTATGTTTTTCACAGGCTTCCATATTGTCTTTACGTGCATACTGCTGAAGATAAAGAGGCATAAGATTCATCGGGCAGTTCTCTACACATTTTCCGCATCTTATACAGTTTTCTTCTTCGGGGATTTGAGCCTCTTTTTCAGTAAATGCCAGAAGCGCTGATGTACCCTTGATTACAGGAATGTTGAGTCTGAACTGTGCAACCCCCATCATAGGACCTCCTATGATAACCTTTGCAGGTTCAGTCTTAAATCCACCATTTTTCTCAATTATGTAATCAACACCTGTTCCTATGCGAACATTGTAGTTAACTTCTTTTTTAAACGGAGTGCCTACAACCGTAACAATTCTTCTCATAAGAGGTATTCCATTCTTGAATTTTCTTGCAATAGCTGCAGCGGTATCAACATTTATGACTATAACTCCAACGTCTGCAGGAAGCTTGCCACCCGGAACCTTCCTCTTTGTGACAGCATAGATAAGGTGCTTTTCGCTGCCCTGGGGATATTTTTTCTTAAGCGTATCTACTGTAATTCCTTCGCCCTCGCACTTCTCTTTAAGAAGCTTTATAGCATCAGGCTTATTATCTTCAATTGCGATATGACCGTTTGTAATGCCAAATCTTCT
This sequence comes from Clostridia bacterium, assembly GCA_045591865.1. GTDB lineage: Bacteria > Bacillota > Clostridia > UMGS1883 > UMGS1883 > UMGS1883. Next base: position 28,985 of record JAZNTQ010000027.1, on the reverse strand, counting down.
TAAAACAATCTTAAGCCCCTCGATAACTTCTTCGGGAGTCTCAAGCATTACGCGGTGGTCGCTTGTTATATAAGGCTCACACTCTGCCGCATTTACTATAATTGTATCTATTTTGCTCTTATCAGGGGGATTGAGCTTTATATGTGTCGGAAATGTCGCCCCTCCCATACCAACAACGCCTGCTTCGCGCACGATACCAGGTATTTCATCGGGGTCAATGCTCATATAGTCAATAGGCTTGAGCGCCTCGTCCAGCGTATCAGTAAAGTCATTCTCAATAACTATAGATTCAACCATAGTTCCGTTCCATACCGGACAGGGTTTTATATCTATAACTGTACCTGAAACAGAAGCATGGATGGGAGCACTTAAAAAAGCGTCGCTATCTGCGATTTTCTGTCCCATCTTCACATAGTCTCCGACCTTTACACAGGGTTTACAAGGTGCTCCTAAATGCTGTTGTACGGGATAAGTAAGAATCTCGGGAACTTCCAGAATTTCTATCTGTTTCCCTGCGGTCTGCTTCTTGTTATCATTGGGGTGAACTCCACCCTTAAATGAAAGTTTTTTAAGCATTTCCCTTCTCCTTTTTTGTCAAAGTTTTCTTTGAGAGATTTTTATTTCAGGTATTTGTTTGCGTAGTAAGAAAGCTTAAGCTGTTTTTCGTTTTGATATGTTCTTCTGATTGTCGGGATAACTGCAGTGTCGTATCCTGCCGACTTAAGCTCTCCTTCAAGCTTTTTAAGAACCTCTTCAAACCTTCCGTCACACTCTTTTTCAATACCTCTTACAATCGGGGTGAATCGTGTTATAGTTTCTGCACGTGCAACGGGGTCTTGCGGATGAGCATTTATGCTCTCGTAATAATCTCCGCCCTCTTTGATAGTTGCCTCTGCTCTCGCATTAAACTCGGTCTGGAGCTTATAAAGTTCAACCATATAGCGGCTCACTATCTCATCCTTTGATTCCTTGGGAGCTGTGGAAGCAGTTTCACCCTCTGGTTTCTTTTGGGTGCCTTCTTGAGGCTTATTCTCTTTTGCTTCCTCCATTTTCTCCTCAAACATCTTCTGATAGATTTCGCTTGCGGTAGTTTCGCCTGACTCAAGCTTTTCTTTTTCTTCCACTGTCATTTCACGCAGAGGAGTATCAAGATGTGTGTTCACATCATCAACAAGATTTGTCTGATTGTCGTTTCTTCGTTTATCAATTTGCGTAGAATCTTCACGCAAGCCTATCAATATGCTTTCAATATTTTTTCGCTGCCATATCGCAAGGCCGCCTGCAATAAGCGAAACTGCTATTAAAATAATAAGTAAAATTTTAAGAGTTTTTCTCATCAGCACAGGCCTCCTTTTCATTTTTTGAGCAACTGTATTGCCAGATGTGCGTTCTTTTTAGCTTTTTCACGAAGGGGAAGTGAGTCTTTTTTAAGCATTTCCTGAAGCTCACTCTTTTTATCAAGGACATTTCCAAGAACACTTCTGAATTTTTCTCCCTCAAAAGCTTTAAGCTCAACATAATTCTTTTGGTTCATATACTCCATAAATCCCCTGATTTTCGGATCATAGGCTATTCCTGCCATAGGAACATTCATAACAGATGCAAAAATCAGCATATGAAGCCTCATTCCGCACGCGATGGAGCATCTGCCTATAATTGCAAGCATATCGCTTACGGAAAGCTCACAGTCAATTATTTTTGATTTTTCTTTCATCTTTGCGGCAATGCGAAGAGAAATATCAAAATCTGCTCTCATCTGCATAGGAATAAAAACAGGGAGATATCCTCTTTGTGCAATGCTGTCCAGTGCATATGCCATCTGCGATTCAAAATCATCACCATTTAAGCCGCATTCCCTCACGGATACCGCAACAATTTTTTCATCCTTTTCTATCCCATACTCAACAAGAATTTCATCGGCACGGTTTTGAGGTGAGGGCACGAGATTAAATGCAGGGTCGGCAGTTACAATAACCTCGGGCTTTGTTATATTGCACCTTTTAATTTCCTCCAAAGATGTGCTTTCCCGAAGCGTTATAAGGTCTGCATTCTCTAAAACTTTATGCACTTTTTTTATGTTTTTATCTTTTATGGGACCCATTCCGTTAGCATAAAGCATAACCTTTAATCCCATTTTCTTTGCAAGGGATATAATGCCGAGATAGTAAATAAGGCTCTTTGTACTTGTGGCATCCTGAATGAGAGTTCCCCCTCCGCTTAAAAGAAGCTTTGCAGAGCGAAATTCGCGGATTATGGAAAAAAGATTAGTTCTTGACACTGTCTTTATCCCATAGAGCCTTTCTGTAAGTGCGGCATTTCCCGAGAGCGCAGTTATCGTAATATCAGGATTTATGCTTTTAAGATCCTCTACAATGCTTTTAAGAAGAGCTTCATCTCCACTATTTCCAAGCCCGTAGTAACCTGAAATTATAATATCTGACATACGCTCACCTGCCTTTCATTTAAGCAAGCTCTATTTTAAGGAAGGATTTTTTACCCTTTTTAACAATAATCTTTCCGTCCTTAAAGCTTTCCTTTGTAATTACAAGGTCAATTTCCGTTACCTTTTCATTATCAATGCTTAATCCGCCCTGCTGGATAAGTCTGCGACCTTCGCCCTTTGAAGGGATGAATTTTACATTTGCAAGAAGGTCAAGCACCTTGATACCATCTGCGATATCGCTTTCGCTTACCTGTGCAGAGGGCATATTTTCAGCATCGCCTGCACCAGAGAAGATTGCAGAAGCAGTAGCCTGTGCCTTCTTCGCTTCTTCTTCACCATGCACAAGCTTTGTCACTTCATAAGCGAGAACCTCTTTAACCTTATTGAGCTGACTACCTTCGAGTTTTTCATATTCGCGGATTTCGTCCATAGGAACAAATGTGAGAAGCTTGAGACACTTGCACACGTCAGCATCGTCAACATTTCTCCAGTACTGATAGAATTCGTAAGGGGAGGTCTTCTCAGGAGAAAGCCACACTGCACCGCTTGCAGTTTTACCCATTTTCTTACCCTCGCTGTTTGTAAGAAGAGTAAAGGTCATACCATAAACCTGCTTCTGGTCCTTCTTTCTGCAAAGGTCAAGACCGCCTAATATATTGCTCCATTGGTCGTCACCGCCAAGCTCAATCTTACAATCGTACTTTCTGCTGAGCATAAGGAAATCGTAGCTCTGCATAAGCATATAGTTGAATTCAAGGAAGGAGAGACCTTTTTCAAGACGCTGCTTGAAGCATTCTGCAGAGAGCATCTGATTAACGGAGAAGTGAGCACCGATATCACGGATGAACTCAACATAGTTAAGGTCTAAAAGCCAGTCTGCATTATTAACCATAATTGCCTTATCATCAGAAAAGTCGATTACTCTGGAAAGCTGCTGCTTGAAGCATTCGCAGTTATGGTCAATCGTTTCCTTTGTCATCATCTGGCGCATATCAGTTCTTCCCGAGGGGTCGCCGATATGTCCTGTACCGCCACCTACAAGAGCGATGGGACGGTGTCCGTGCATCTGCATATGGCGCATAACAACCATCTGCAGGAAATGTCCTACATGAAGGCTGTCTGCAGTGGGGTCAAATCCGATATAAAAAGTTACTTTCTCCTTACCCAGAAGTTCACGGATTTCATTTTCGTGTGTGGTCTGTGCAAGAAGACCTCTTTCTTTCAAAACGTCAAATACATTTTCCATTTATAATCATTCCTTTCAAGGCTATACTACAACTCATTATATATTATAACATTCGGGCGCGCATATTTGCAAGTAAAATAGGCATAATTTTACCAAAATAGCGACACTTTTTCGTAAAAAGTGCCGCCATCTCATCTGAACTCGGGGATAAAGCTCTCCAAAGCACACTCCCCTTCTTGTATGTAGGCATCTTCTATGCCCAATTCAATGCAAAAATCTATTACAACATCATATTCTTCATCAGTTATTTTCCTGCAAAGATTTTCATATTCTGCGCACTCTTTCATAGGCGTGTACTGACGCATAATACTGTAAATAATTTTTGTTTTATAAGTATCAAAAAGATACTTTATGATACACTTTGAGTCCTCCGTATGCGACGGAAGACACAGATGGCGTACTACTACTCCCTTCTTCAGCATCCCGTCATCATCAAATTCTGCCTTACCCGTTAGCTTTACCATTTCAGATATGGCTTTTTTTGCAATTTCGGGGTAATCAGGAGCAAGCGAATATTTTTTTGCAATAGAATCATCCATATACTTAAAATCAACAAGATATATATCGATTACATCCTTCAGGATTTTTAATGTTTCAAGAGAAACGTATCCGCTGCTGTTTAATATCACGGGGATCTTAAGCCCCTTTTTTCGAGCTTTTATTACGGCTTCCTTTATATGCGGAGCAAAATGCTCTGCCGTCACAAGATTTACGTTATGTGCGCCCTCTTTCTGAAGTCTCATAAAAACGTCGCACAGCTCTTCCTGTGGTTTCTGCCCAAGTTTTCCTCGGCTTAACTTAAAGTTTTGACAGTAGATACATCGGAGAGAGCATCCCGAAAAAAACACTGTTCCCGAACCTCTTTCTCCCGAAATGCACGGTTCTTCCCAATGATGAAGCGCACTTCTTCCTATTCTCAATTCAGCGGATTGAGTGCAAAATCCCCTCTCCCCTTTATTCCTGTTAACTCTGCATTCTCTGGGGCAGAGAGCACAGTTTTCATATTCTTTAAACATAAAACCACCTAACAAACAAAACTCCGCTAATGCGGAGTTTTATCTTTAATCAAATGAAACTTTTTCGGCACCACTTAATATTCGTCTTTGTTTTTTCTGAAATCTCTCATATCTGTGAGAAGAAAGCTTCTTCTTAAGATATTCATTTGCGGTACCATATTTAGGAGCCCTTTCGGACGTGTTGTGACAGTCTGTGCCAAGGGCTGAAATGTATCCTTTTTTAATAAGCTTAACTGCTTTTCTTCTTGTGAAAAATGCATTTAAGAAACTGCAGTTCATCTGGAGCAAAGCTCCCATAGAAAGAAGCTTATAAACCTTTTTCTCATTTCCTCGATATCCAAGATATCTTTCAAAATGAGCAATAATAGGAACATATCCCTTTGCTATGATTTTTTCGATACCGTCTATCACAGAGTCTTCCCATGGAGAGAAAGGCATTTCTATAAGCAAATATTTTGTTCCCTCTATGCAATAGCTTTTAAGATTTTCAAGCCTCCAGAGTTCTTCGAAATAGAGGACCTCGCACCCAAGATAAATGTCTATATCAAGCGGTTCTTTACGAAGCTCATTGACAAGATTTGCAAGCGCTTCCTTACGAAGCTTTAGAAAAGACTCTGCCGAAGATGAATAGGCATAAAAGTGCGGGGTCAATACCACCTTCTCTATACCTTGTTCCTTAAGCATTTTAAGAAGCTTTATAGATTCTGAAACACTGCTGCTTCCATCATCTATTTCTGGCAATATATGGGTATGAAAATCAATCATACAAAAACCTTCTTATCTCTTACTTCTTCTCGCTTTTCGAAGCAGGTGCAACCTGAGTATCCTTCTTAGTGTAGCCATAGCTTCTGCTGCCATAGCTTCTGCTGCCATAACCGTAACCATAGCCTCTGCCATATCCGTAGCCATAATAGCCTCTGCCGTAATATCTTCCCTTACCATAGCGGTAATAGCCCTGTCTACCGTAGCGCTGACCCATCTTGATGTCAGTAAGTCTGCCGTTAAGAACAAAGCCGATGATATTTGCATTAACAAATGAAAGCTTCTTGATAGCTTCAGCAACGCTTTCTTTGTCAGTTCTTCCCTGTCTTACAACCAAGACTATACCGTGAGCCATCTTGGAAAGGACAGCAGAGTCAGTTACAAGGTTAATGGGAGATGTATCAAGGAATATGTAGTCGTAAATCTCGGAGAGTCTGTCAAGGGTTTCCTGCATAGCAGAACTACCCAGAAGTTCCGCCGGGTTCGGAGGCATATCACCTGAAGGAATAACATCAAGATTGGGATATTCCGAATGAACTATAACAGAATCTATTGTATTAAGGTTTGCCAGAACGTTGGAAAGACCCGGGGTTGACTGGATGTTAAGAAGATTTGCAACGTTAGGCTTTCTAAGGTCACAGTCAACAAGAAGCACCTTTGCACCAGTCTGTGCAAATGATATTGCAAGGTTGAGGCAGTTTGTACTCTTACCTTCACCTGCAAGGGCACTTGTAACAATTATTCTTTTTGCTCCGTCATGAGGGATTGCAAATACAATGTTCGTACGAAGAGCCTTATACGCCTCTTTTACATGGAAAGAGCTCTTGTCGTTAAGAATTCTTGCTCTTTTTACAACCAAGGGAGAGCTTGTCGCTGTTGCACCCTTTTTGAGTAATTTTGACGGGATTTTTCTCATATTTGAAACTAAATTAGCCATTTTACTTCCTCCTTCCCTTTACTTTTATTGGTACATGTCTTCTTCGTGAGCCGACTCGTCGTAAGATACATTAATTTCAGGAATTGTACCCAAAACAGGAAGATTAAATCTTGCTACAAGGTCGTCTGCTGATTTTACACGCACATCAAAAAGTTCCTTGAGAAGAATGAATGATATACTCAAAACAAGACCGAGGAGCGCACCAAGAATTGTGTTGTTACGCACATTGGGTGAAACAGGAGCAGTTGAAAGCTTTGCCTTATCGATAATTCTTACATCGCTTCGCTCGATAAACTTCTGAATTTTATCAGGAGCAACGCTGGCAATTGTATTTGCGATTTCACGCGCCATAACGCTTTCGGTTGTTCTTACAGATACGCGAATAATTTCTGTGTTCAATACCGCTTCAACGGTAAGCATATCCTTTATCTTTCTGACAGTGAATTTCTCGCCTGTCTTTTCCTTAACAACATCGCAAACTTCCTGCAAAACGTTGTTACTCTTTATCATTTCTATATATGTAGGTACGAGCTGTTGAGAAGCAGTGATATCACTTGAAAGAGTCTTTGTCTCGGATGTTGCCTCTGCATCGCTTCTTCTGTTGTTAACATACATTGTGATGCTTGACTCGTATTTCGGGGTGATGAAAAATTCGCTGAGTGCAAATGTTATCATACCGAAAATAACAGTTATTATAACGATTGATACTATTCTTTCCAGAACGATTTCTATCATTCGTTTTATGTCTACCTGTTCAATATCATTTGAAGTGTTCATTTGATTTCCCTCCACAAATAAATCTGGCTTTTATTCTAATACAAAACCACTGTTTTTGTCAATAGTAATAAGCGCTTTTTTAGAGTTTTTCATAATATTGGTCAATGTATTCGGCGCGGTTGCTATATGCTTCTACAGCCAACGTGTCACATATCTCGTTATACTTATTTCCTGCGTGCCCTTTCACCCAGATAAAGGTAACATTGTGAACTTGTATGAGATTTAAAAGTTCAGTCCACAAATCAGTGTTAAGCACACTTTTTTTATCGGATTTTTTCCATCCGTTTTTCTGCCAGGTGAACAACCACTTCTGATTTATTGCATCTGTAAGATATTTAGAGTCGCTGTAAAGGGTTACTTTGCACGGTTCTTTCAAAAGTTTGAGCGATTCAACCGCCGCCATAAGCTCCATTCTGTTGTTGGTGGTTTTTCTGTATCCGCGGCTTATTTGCTTTTCATTTTCGTTATAAATAAGCACTGCTCCGAAGCCACCCCTTCCGGGATTTCCCGTACAGGCGCCATCTGTATAAATTTCCACGTTTTTCACGCTGTCACATCCTATTTAGTACAGAATGAAACCGAAAGGTTGTTACGAGTTTTTCGCAACAACCTTGTTTTCAGTTTTTGATTATTTCCCTGTTATCTGCTGGATTGCAGGAACGAGCACTGCTCTTTCAGGAGCAGCATAGAAAAAGCCCATCGTTCCGTCAGCATATGTCTTTACAAGTTCAAAGGGATTCTTCGTGATATATACTCTTGCTCCCAAACCGATTGCGTAGACTTGACCGTACTGACCTGAATTAAAAGATGCTCTCTTTCCGCGTATTACCACTCTTTCACAGGTAGAGTTGTCAAAATTAACCATAGTTGTAACACCATCACCCACGTAGATGGTATTATTATTTACAATGCCTTTTAAGTTTACATTATTCGCTCTTATAAGCACGTTACCATCGGGAAGAGAAGTGTATTCGCCTTCTTTGTCAATATATGTAGTAACTATCTTGTCCATTAGCTGTGCAAATTCAAGGCGTGTCATCGGGTCAAGAGGTCTTATATAATTAACATCTTCAAGGCAATATGTCACAAGGGCGCTGGTCTCTTTTCTTGCCCAATCTGCAACAAGATGACCGTCAGAGTGATTATCTATTATACCTTCTCTGGAGTCGGGGATATTAAAAATTCTGTAAAGAACGATAAATGCTTCCTGCCTTGTGATTGAATTGTTGGGATTGAGCCTTGAAAGATCATCACCCTTGAACGCACCCATAGATACTGCCTTCTGCATAGCTTCATAGTACCAGTCCTCGGGGGTTACGTCAACAAACCGGCTTATGTCAGCCTTTTCCTCCGCTTTCATTGCACGGGCGAAAATTGTTGCCATCTGTGCACGGATGATAGGTGTATTGGGCTGAACTGTTCCATCCTCAAAGCCTTCAAGCAAGCCATTGTCAACAGCTCTCTGCAAAACTTCACCATCTGCGCCCTCGAGCATATCGGAGAAAGCTGCAAATGAGCTTACGGATAAGCTAAAGATTAATGCAAGAGCTAAAGCAATCATTGTTAATCTTTTCATCTTTTTGTACTCCTTATATATCAAAATTTTTACTAGCTTAATATGTAGCCCCGCAGTGCCGTTTATTTAGGATTATTCTAAACCTGCATGTGCAGGTGGGTGACTTGCTCACCGCTTATGGGTTTCCCTCTGCAAACGGAGGGCCTACACGCCACGGCAAGACGCTCAGTCTCCCTTAATAGATGTGTTGGTTAAAATAAATCCATAATTGCGCACACCGCAGGGAACTGCAATTATTATATCACTATTTTCGGAATAAATCAATCCAAAAACTCAAATTCGTCCTTGTTATTTTCCTTGAAAATATTGTAAACCTTGTCAAAAAGAGCAGGGTCGTCAACTCCTTCAAGCATCTCTTCCCCATCAACCTCAACAAGCTTCATAATGAAAACTTCTCCATCGATTTCTTCGCTGTCAGTTGCGGGAATAAGCATAAAATATGTTTCTCCGTCAAGCTCGACTGTGTCTAAAAATTCGTATTCTTCCTCTACTGTTTCAAAAATGTCTTTTGTGTTGTCTGCCATTTTAATTACTCCTTTTATCAAATATTAAAAAGTTGAGTCAAGATAGCCCTGAAGTATTATTACTGCGGCAATCTTATCAACCTTTGTTTTTCTTTTTTTACCGCTTACGCCGCCGCTTTCAAGTATTCTATGAGCCTCCGTGCTGGAAAGACGCTCGTCCCACATAATATATGGTACAGAAAGCATATCTGAAAGGTCGCGCGCAAATGCTTCAGTATATTCAGCGCGGTGCCCCAGAGTTCCGTCCATCCGCTTGGGATAGCCTACCACTATTTTTTCTACGCCGTGCGCTCTTGCAACAGCGGCAGTTTTTTCAAGCTGAAGTGCTCTGTCTTTTTCGCATATGGTGTCAAGAGGATTTGCAAGCATCCCTAAAGCATCGCTCACAGCTACGCCAATCCTCGCTTCGCCGTAATCAAGGCCTAAAATTTTCATAATTACTCACCGTAAGCACACAGTGATCGAACCCTGCATGCCTTAAACTTGTAAAATTTGCACACCTTTCATTTGTCGTACTCAAAAGGCGTCAGCCTATCTTCATCCTCCGCATTAAAATTGCACTAAATTTTATGCGTTTAAGGCCGAAGAGCTTTAAGAGCGATAATTTTCGGTTAATACAAGTAAAATTCCGCAGGAAATACTTTCGTATTTTCAAGGGATTTTACGCAGTAGTAATCCAGATTTTCGTCTTAAAGCCATACAGGGTCCAACCACTGTGTGCTTATCAATTATAGCATATAGCGTTTCCTTTTGCAAGACATTTATACAAGGAAAAAAGGGGATGCACTTTTGATAAAGTGCATCCCCTTTTTCAGGCAAGTTTCTCTATTTTGGTTATTGAGAGTTCATACGCTGTTCTCTGCTCTGTCTCGTCCTCGGAAATTCTTTTATTATAATTTCTCGACTGAAGTCTGCCCCAGAGCATAACGTTACTCCCCACTTCGAGATTTTCGCTGAAGACGGCATTTTTTCCCCACGCGATTGCAGGTATATAATCAGAGCGGTTAAACGCACGGTTTACTGCTACAATTAAATCAGTAATTTCTCTGCCGAAGGGTGTGCGCCTGTAGATGGGGGCTTTGCATATAAATCCGTTTATGAAAATTTCGTTGGGATTTTCGGTGTCATCGGCATATGCAGGAGCAATCCCTTTGGCAAACACTGTGAGAATAAGGCGAGTTTTGAGAGAAGTATATTTGTTATAACTACGAAGCTGTCCCTTTACTTTTATTTTGTTGCCCTCCTGAATAAGCATACTGTCAAGCTGATGCTCGGCAATTGTGACAGGAAGGATATCGTCGTTCTGCGAAAGTCTGGGAACGCGGAGCATAAAGGTATAGAATTTTTCATCAAGCACACTATGGCTGTAGGTTGCCTCTGTTTCAACAGTTCCCGTTAATGTGATTATATTATTTTCCAAGTCGTACAACTCCTTTTATATGTATGTTTTTAATTATATTCAGAAAATGGAAAAGATATTCCAAAAATAATATGAATATCTGTAAATTCCTTATATATACATATAAAAGAGGTGGTTCTATGATTTTTATTCCTCGCAGAAAAATTATTGTTTTTACAATTTTTATAGCTATGCTGGCATTTCTATCTCTTACTATTCATCATCAAAGCTCTGGGGTGTTTTCGGGAAGCATCACAAAGCGTATTGTCCTTGACGCAGGGCATGGGCTTCCCGACGGAGGGGCTATAGGTGCAAGCGGCACTATCGAGAGTGAGCTTAATATTAAAATCGCAAAAAAAATACAAAAGCTTCTTAATAAAAAAGGATACGATGTGATTATGACACGTGAAGACGAAAATTCTATATGTGAAGATGAAAAAGGGATTTCTTCAAGGAAGAAAAGCGATATGAAAAAGAGACTTGAAATAATGAATTCTGCAGGGGCGGATATGTTTGTGAGCATACATATGAATAAATTCACGTCTTCAGTTTACCGCGGAGCGCAGGTTATTTATTCGGGAAACTATAAAGAATCGGAAGAGCTTGCAGGAATTATTCAAAAAGAGCTTCATTCTCTCCCCGACAATAAATCAAAAAGAGAGCATCTTAAAGCTCCTTCGGGGATTTTTCTCCTCAAAAATGCGCAAATCCCTGCGGTGATTGTGGAATGCGGATTTCTTTCCAATTTTGATGAAGAAAAGCTGCTTGGCACAGAAAAGTATCAGGACGCGCTGGCAAAAGCTATTGCAAAAGGAATTGAAAATTATTATGAAAGGAATGAAAAAAATGAAAATATTCGTAACTGACAAATACAGAGTGATGACCTTTGCGCTAATATGCTTTGTGATAGGGATAGGCGCAGTATTAAGCAAGGGCACAGTGCAGACAGTTTCCTCAACTCCGAGACTTATTCCCATCTACAGCGTGGAGAGGACCGACAACAAGGTAGCGGTCACTTTTGACTGTGCGTGGGGCAGTGATGACATTGAAGGGATTCTCTCCACCCTGAAAAAGCATAACTGCAACGCAACATTTTTCGTGCTTGGCTCATGGGCGGAGAAAAATGAAGGCGCGATGAAAAAGATAGTGGCAGACGGTCACGAAATAGGAAATCACAGCTATAATCATACTCATTATACTACTCTTTCGCATGATAAAATGCTTGAGGATATGAAAAAAGCAAATGAGTCTATAAAAAAAGCGTGCGGGGTTTCGCCCGTGCTATTCCGCGCACCGTCAGGCGATTATAACAATTCCGTAATCGAGGTATGCAAAAGTGCAGGAATGGAATATATCCAGTGGTCGCTCGACTCTCTTGACTGGCGCAATCTTAACTGCGCGCAGATGACGGAGAGAATCGTCCCCAAAGCAAAAAGCGGTGATATACTGCTTTTTCATAATGGGACTGCCCACACCGCAGAAAGCCTTGACAGTATTTTAACCAAGCTTGAGGAAAAGGGGCTTTCGTTTGCGAAGGTCAGTGATTTAATTTATAAGGAAAATTATACAATCGACAACACAGGAAGACAAATAAAGGGGTAAAGAAAAGGGCAGAGAAAAATTCTCTGCCCTTTTTTAAGGCGAACAAATTATTTTTTGTTAAGTATCAAACTCAACGTAATACATTCTATCAGCATCACAATCATAAATGGCTATTTCAAAATTGAACGAAGACCTATTAAATAATTTAGAATCATCTCTGTTATCCTTACCTTCCGCCTGGCTATCTTCAAATATGTAATACCCATTTACTATTTTGGGAATATGTGCTTCTCCAGCTAAATTAATTTCGTAATTAATGTCTTCTTCACCATACATAATATGATTAATATTTTTTGACAAGGGAAGTTTTTTCCAATCCTTTACTATCTCCAATGCTTTCTCTTTGTTATCAGAACAATCTAAAACAAGATAATGTAAACCTTCCCCTTGAAATCCGCCATGTGTGTCGAGTTCATCAACAACAGAAAAATCTTTCTTTGTGAATCCAAAATACGGTGTTGTTATATCCGTATAGTTATTTGTCGGTTTTAACAGAAGCAAAAGAATTACCGCTAACAGACCGCTTATTATTGGAACAAAGGTTTTTGCAGTAATTCTATTTTCTTCCCTTGTTTTTGAGAGCGCATATGTATAACCCAAAAGATACGCAACCCCTGATGCTATTACACATAAAGAAGATAAAGTTTCGACAAAACGCAGCTCCCCTATAAACACGCCGGCTATCACTACAAAAGAAAATAAAAAGCTTACCATAACAATAGGAATTGGTATCGCGAAAAAAACAAACAAAAGTATAATTAAAATTTTGCTTTTCATAAGACTTCTCCTTTAAAATTTCTTTGTGTAGGTTATTTCAACGCCAACTGTATCCAACATTCCTAATTTTGAATCTATAGTTGCTAAATTATTTGCAAACCACAAAAAGCCTTCTTTGAATGATTCCTGCTTAAACGGGTTTTTAAATTCTGTAAAATCAAAGTCATCTCTCGCTTTAACCTTTGCTGTCCATTTTCCATCTGCTTCTCTACTTGCCTTTATATCAAGTTTTACATTATGCAGAGCCGCACCTATATCACCATTTCCAAGAGGAATTTCATGCGTTACAGTTGGAATTGTAGGATTTGGATTATTTTTGCTTTCTCCGTATTCCCAAATCTTACTTTTTACAAAATCGTTTATCCCTTTATCATTTTTTAGCAGATTTGATGCATAGCTTCCTTCTTCTGCTATATATTTATTTCCGCTACCGCTTGCTGCTAATTTCAGCAAATCACTTGATAAGTGGTATCCTGCTTTATCCAGCACAACTGCCCCTGTTTTCCAAAAAGCATCTTCGGGCGGATTCAATATATTATAAGTGAGACTATACTTTTTGTTTCTTTTATAATATTCCGAAAGTGAGTCGGCAAATTCAGTAGCCTTTGTTTTTATTCCATTCAATACTGAATAGCCTTCTTTTCTTGCTAGTTTTACTTTTTTATCATCTACTCCATCCCATAATGACATTTTTGCAAAGGATGAGTACAGATTTTTCCATTGATCATCTGTGAAATTAAAATTGCTATCCTTAAAAAGATTATCTGCTTTTTCAATTCCATTTTCAATTTTTTTCAAAACATCTGACCCGATATCAGAAATATTTTCCGATATGCCTAATATTTCTGCGCATCTCCACCCGTAATTAGCATACGGGTCAGACAACTCGCGATTGCATCGCTGTCAACGATTCATTATTTTTCGCCTCCGTAAATAAATTTTTTGTTGCTTTTAATTTACGGATATGATAAAATGCAAATAGGGTTAGGATTTGCTTTTGCATATCCGTGATTAAATACATTAGTAGACTGTACTTCAGTTTCCTAATGTATTTTTTCTTTTTTATCCATAAAATCACCTATCCTTCCAAAACATTTGTTCGCCTTTTGTTTCACTATATCACACCTTATGCCGAAAATCAAGTCTGCTTTTGCCACATTTTTGAATTTTCGGAACTTTTTTCACAATCGACCGCACAGCACTAAAAAAGCATTGATTATCGCCCTATTTTCTGCTACAATAAGGGAAGGTGATAACTTATGAAAAAGATAAACCTTTTTTCAGATAAAATAGATATGGTGCTTCTTATAAGCAGTATTATTGCGGCGCTTATCGGCATTTTTGCCATAAATAGCGCGGCTTGGACGCTTGATGGACACATAAGGCATATTCTTGTGCAGAGCCTTGCGCTTGTGCTTGGCATTGGTGCTATGAGCGGCGTTATATTTTTCAGCTACAAATATTTTGAAAAGCTCCGCTTTCTTATTTTTGCGGCAGGAATAGGACTTCTGATACTCGTTCTTGCAATCGGTAAGCTATCGCATGGAACGCAGGGATGGATTGTTTTAGGACCGATCACTATTCAGCCATCAGAAATTGCAAAGATATGCTTTATAATCACTCTGTCGCTTCACATCTCGAAAAAATATGAAAGTATAAATACTGCAAAAACTCTTATCGGGCTTGCACTTCATCTTTTGTGCTATATCACGCCTGTTCTTATGCAGCCTGACTTTGGTACTGCTATGGTTTTCGTTGTAATCTTTGCATTTGAGCTATTTTTTGCAGGGCTTTACAAAAAGTATATTCTCTGGGTTTTGGGCGCAGGGGTGGTTGTGTCCCCGATAATATGGTTTTTGCTTGAAGAATATCAGAAAAACAGAATTATATCGCTCTTCTTCCCCGAAAAAGACCCGACGGGAAGCGGTTATCACGTGCTGCAGTCAAAGCTTGCAATCGGAAGCGGTATGATCTGGGGACGCGGATACCTCAAAGGTCCGCAGACTCAATATGGTTATCTTCCCGAAAAGCAGACCGACTTTATCTACTCCGTAATCGGCGAGGAGCTTGGAATTATAGGTGCGATTTTCGTTTTTGCGCTTTTGTTTATGATTGTGTACCGCTGCTTTGACAACGCGCGAAGCTGCTCTCACGATACATTTGGCGAAATGATTTGCGTAGGCGTAGGCTCTATGATGTTTTTCCACGTATTTGAAAATATCGGTATGTGTCTTGGACTTATGCCGATAACAGGTATTCCTCTCCCCTTTATAAGCTATGGCGGAAGCAACCTTGTGACGTGCTTTATTGCGATAGGACTTGTGCAGAATGTAAGAATGCGAAGAAGGGCAACTAAATTCGATTTTGATATTGAACCGACTGAATAACAAAAAACACATTTGAGAATTTCTCAAATGTGTTTTTGTTTTGCATTAAATCTTCTTAAATGTACTATTGTCCTCACAAATCAAATCATATATCAATCCTGCTCCAAGCCTGAAACCTATCTTGAAATTTTCTATTTCGCTTATTTCTCTTATTTTATCCCCCGCCTGCTCTAACTCATTAAATAACTTTAATTCTTTACCACTTAATCTATGCAACAGTGCTTGTTCATTATCACAAAGCACCTTCAACTCTTTTGCATATTGGCTTTCTTTTTTAAAACCTCTCTCCCACGGATGAATATTCCCGTAGTACAAATCCTCAATAAATCCCATTACTATCCTCCCCTATGTTCTTAATAAGATATTTTTCCTCATTATATTCTCTTTTTAGGAAATTGTCAACCTGTTTTTTGTAATTTTTGTTCTAATTAGGAACATTTGTTGTTTTCCTTTCAGGATATTATATAATTAGAGTGTATTGGAGGTGTTCCTATGAATAGAATTAAGGAACTTCGAAAAGAATTTGGATGGAAACAAGAACAGCTTGGCGAAATGCTTAATGTTAAAAGGGCGGCAATCTCAAAATACGAAACTGGTTGCATACCTTTAACGGACTCAACAATTTCTACTCTTTGCGATATATTCGGTGTAAGCGCTGACTATATTATAGGCAGGTCAGAAAAGAGGCTATCCGATAATGATTCTTCATTTCCAAAAGAAATAAATTCAATTATAGATTCCTGCTTGGAATTAAGCGAACAGGATTTAGTAAAGGTCATTGAATATATTGACTTTATAAAAGCAAAAAGAAATTCTTAATAAAGACACCGCAGAGTAATCACTCTGCGGTGTCTTTTTAATCTTTATTCGGCTCAAACATAGGCATCAATTGAAGCTTAAAAAGATTCATTTTATGAAGGCGGTCAATTTTCGCCTTTATTTCTTTATCTTCAATTTCGCCTGTGCGGATATATCTATCTAGCATAGCATATGTGAAGCCAAGATTTTCTTCATCGGTCTTTCCGCAAAGTCCGTCGATAGGGGTTTTATCAACGAGATCGATGGGAAGTCCCAGAAGTCTGCCAATTTCTTTAAGCTCTGTTACAGTAATCTTTGCAAGGGGCGAAAAATCACCTGCCGCATCGCCATAGCGAGTGGAATAGCCTACATAGTCTTCCGACAGGTTACAGGTATTGGCTACTCGTCCGTTAAAGCACTGCGAAACTGCATAGAGGGTTGCCATTCTTATTCTGGGGGGAAGATTTGTGCTTGCCTGCTGTGTAATCTCTATCTCCTTCGGGAATGCTCCTTTAAGTCCCTCTATTGCATTCTTTACATTTATCACGAAATGCTTTATTCCAAGATGTTCAACAAGCTTATACGAGCAGGAAATATCCGCCTGCTCTCCGCAGGGCATAAGGACACCTATAACTCGGTCTTTGCCAAGCGCCTCAACGCAAAGTGCGGCTACAATTGAGCTGTCCTTTCCGCCTGATATTCCCACAACCGCATTGCATCCAGGCCCGTTTTCCTCAAAGAAATTTCTAATCCACTCTACGCATTCGTTTTTAACTTTAAGCGCATCAAACATAGTATTTCCTCCTAAAAATCAAAGGTTACTTTATCTTTGTCAAGCTTGAGCACGGCGGAAAATGGTTTCCCCGTTTTTTTAGAGATAAAGCCTTCTATCTTACTCGTTTTCCCGCTTTCAAGAAGCATTTTCATATTGGAAAGAGAGATAACTCTGCCCAATATCACATTATTGACACTGAATTTGCATCCGTCCTTATATCTGTCACATCCGTAGCCGAACTTTGTTCTTACCACGTTTCCTTCGCAAATAGGACACTTTCCTGCAATATCACCTATAAATCCGTCGTCGATATCCTTTTCGATTTCATCATTTCTCTTCTCAAACACCTTCTCTATTTCCATTTGTGTGAGAAGAATACTGTCCTTGACGGTGATTTCACCCTTGTACACCTTTTTGAGCGCCTGACCGAGATACGACGTCTTATACTTATCCATACTTATCCCCATACGGATAAGCGACTTAATAAGGTTTTCCCCGTCGGGAAGAATTGTATAGACATCTTTTTTGAGAGAAATGTAATTACTCTTAATGGCATTTTCGATAATACCCGTTCTTGTCGCTTCCGTTCCAAGCTCAAGACCTTCGAAAATTGCGCGGTATTCTTCCTCGTCGTCCTCGCTTTTTGCATTTGCCTTTTCCTCGCGGAAGGGGTTTTTGAGGTAGTTATTAAGAGTTTCGATTGTATAATGTTTGGGCGGAGATGTCTCCTTTTCCTTGGGGGCAAAATTGACATCTATAACGTCGCCCTTTTCAAGATTAGGCAGGATTTTGTCCTTTTTTCCGTACTCGTCGTATTTTGTCCAGCCTGGCTGAAGAATAATCGTTCCCTTGAGAGTAAATTCCTCCATACCGCCTACATCTATTTTGATTTCGCTCTTCTGCGCGATACAATCCTCCGCACAGAAAACTGCTACAAATCGGCGCATTATGGTAGAATAAACCTTTGCCTCCTCCTCTGAAAGAGCAGTCTTTGAGGGGATTTTATGAGTGGGAGTAAGAGCCGAGTGGGACTCGATTTTACTGTCGTCAAAAATATTTTTTCCATCTTTGAATTTTACGGGATAACCGAGCTTTTCCACTGCTGAAAGAATCTGCTTTATCTTCCCTTTTTCCGCGGTTGCCATATACTCGGAATTCGTTCTGGGATATGTAACATAGCCCTTTTCATAAAGCCCCTGAACTATACGGAGGCTCTCCTCCATAGGCATTTTATATCTTTTACCGAGCACATTCTGGAGCTTTGTAAGAGAAAAGAGCTTTCCTGCCGAAAGGGTATCCTTTTTGGTTTTTTTATCTGTTACAACGCCCTTTTTTTCGTTATATGTATTACAAAGCGTTTGAGCTTTTGAAAGCTCGTCCTTACTGAATTTCTGCTTGCTTGTAAGCTCTATTTCTCCTCCGCCCTGCGCAGTGAGGCTATATGGGGCATAGTATATGTCGGGCACGAAATTTCTTATCTGCATATCGCGGTCATAGATTGCCTTTACGATAGGAACAATAACTCTGCCTACACGCATAAGAGTTCCCGTTTTAAGCGTGGCATAACGGGTAAGATTAACTCCGTAGAGCCAGTCGATAAAGGTACGAGCATAGCCCTCTTTTGCAAGATTGTCGTATTCCTTTTCATCCTTAAGTGATAAAAGCCCTTCTCTTATGGTTTCCTCCGTCTGGTCGGGAAGCCAAAGCCTTTTAAATGGCTTGTCCGTCTCGCTTTTCATTACGCAGGTTCTTACGATTATTTCACCCTCGCGGTCAGCATCGCCTGCGTTTATTATTTCGGCGACGTCGGAGCGCATACAGAGAGCTTTGATTGTTTCAAACTGCTCGGCTACACCGCTGTCCACCTTTTTATCCTGATTTTTCTTAAGCTCAAACTCAAACTTCTCGGGGAAACACGGAAGATTTTTCATAGTCCAGCGGTTGTCACCATCAGGATTTGGAGAGTAGCTTTCAATATCGGCAAGTGAAAAAAGATGACCGAAAGCCCATGTCACTATATATTCCCCACCCTCAAAGTAGCGAGGTGTTTTTTTCATATTCCCTATTGCGCCTGCGATATTTCTCGCGAGGCTTGGTTTTTCGGCAATAATGAGCTTCATAGCCTTCCTCACAATCTGAATGCATCTTTTATAATTTCCAGACGGACATTTTTCAAACCATTTTCCTCTGCAACTGCATTTATCAAAACAACATCAAAGCGCATAGGCGTATCAAAGATGCCTTTCTCTATCGCATATAATTGCGCAGTTCTTATAATTCTCTGGCGCTTTCCTTCATTGATACTGTCCGCAGGCGAGCCGAAACTATTGTTTTTCCTGAGTCTCACCTCAACAAAGCAGGTGTACTGCCCGTCTTTTGCTATTATATCAATTTCGCCCATTTTTGAGCGGTAGTTTCTCTCTATTATCTTATAGCCTTTTTTTCGGAGTGCCAAAGCGGCAGCTTCCTCACCGAGTACGCCTATGGAAACTGCCGTCTTTTTTTCTTTATTATACGAATTTTTTGATAAAAGTTTTTCTATGAATTTCACACGGACCAAACTCCTTCAACGCTTCAATATGAGCCTTCGTTCCATAGCCTTTGTGCTTTTCAAAGCCATACTGCGGATACTTTCGCGCCATTTCCATCATATGACGGTCTCTTGAAACCTTTGCAATAATTGAAGCTGCCGCAATACTCATACTCTTTGCATCGCCCTTGACTACACATTCGTGCGGATAATTGCACTCCTTTATGCAGTCTCCGTCCACGATTACATAATCGGGCTTTATATTAAGCGCCTCAATAGCTCTGTTCATCGCGATATAGGTTGCATTTCTTATATTGAACTCATCAATTTCCGCGACGCTTGCAGTTGCAACTGCGTAGGCAGTAGCGACCTCTTTTATTTCATCAAAGAGCTTTTCGCGCTTTTTCTCGGAAAGCTTTTTCGAATCGTTAAGCCCCTCAATAAGCACACCCTCGGGAAGAACTACTGCCGCTGCGTAAACCTCATCGGCAAGGGGTCCTCGTCCTGCTTCGTCAACTCCCACGATTATACTATATCCTTTTTCGCAGAGGGATTTTTCGATTTCCCACATTGAGTTAAGTCTTAAAAGTTCTTCGTCCTTCATACTCTCTCCTATTCAAGCGTTATTCTGCCTAGCTTTGCTGCGCGGAATTCGTCAAGCACAACGTTTGCTCCGCGGAGGGTATCTACCTCGTTGCCCTTTAATATAAATCCGCGTTTTCTTGAAATGAGCGTAAGTATATCATAGCCTGAAAGTCCTTCAGAAAGCTCCACTTTGTAGCGCTCTGCAAGTCTTTCGGGGTAGTTTTCTGCCATATATGAGCAAAGGTGTGAGCAAAGCTCTTCAACATCAAGCACATCATCTTTTATAGCGCCCGTGAATGCAAGACGAAGTGCAACATCCTTGTCCTCAAATTTGGGCCACAAAATTCCCGGGGTGTCGAGTAGCTCCATTCCGTTTTTGAGGGTTATCCACTGCTTACCCCTTGTTACACCCGGGCGGTCTCCTGCCTTTGCAGCAGTTTTCCCGTAGAGCTTATTTATAAACGAGCTTTTTCCGACATTAGGTATTCCGCATACCATAACTCTGGCAGGCTTATTTACGTAACCGCGAGCCTTGTCGCGCTCTGTTTTTTCCTTAAGAAGCTCCTTTACCGCGTCAAAAACCTTGCCTATTCCCTTTGCATCATTACAATTCAAGGCAATTGCCATTATGCCCTCTTTTTTGAAGCGCTCTATCCACTTTTGCGTCTGGACAGGGTCTGCAATGTCGCTCTTGTTGATAACTAAAAGAAGCTTTTTATTTCCAATGAGAGAAGGAAGCAAGGGATTGCGGCTGCTCTGGGGACACCTTGCATCGCAAAGCTCTATCACGCAGTCGCAAAGACGGATGTGCTCTGCAATCATACGCTTGGTTTTCGTCATATGACCGGGGAACCACTGAATATTCATTTTGCATCCTCCTTTCAATGTTCTCGTGTTTTTAATAGGTTTTAATTTTTGTGAAAGGCCAGAAGCGAAGCACTGCCTTTCCTATAACGTGCTCCTCATTTACAGGGCCTATTACTCTGCCGTCGGTAGAATTATTTCGGTTGTCTCCCAACACGAATACACAATCCTCGGGTACATCAAGCTCTTTTATGGTGAGATACGGTTTTTCAAGCATCTGCTCTCCAAGATATGGCTCATCGATTTTCTCGCCGTCGACATACACACTGTTTGTATTGTAGTCGATTTCAACGTGCTGACCCTCGGTGGCGATTACTCTCTTTATCCAGAAAACACTTTCGTCTTTTCCTGGGGGATTGAATACTACGATATCACCATTTTCAGGCTCGTAGCCAAGGCGCCATACAATAAGACGGTCGTTGTGCTGATAGGTAGGCTCCATTGACTGCCCGTCCACACGCACAACTGTAAATACAAAATTACGTATTAAAAGAGCAAGCACAACTGCAATCACAATTGCCTGCACCCATTCTATAATTTCATTTTTGAGGCTTTTTTTAGAGGAAGTTTCCCCCACTATTTCTTCATTTTCTTCTATATTAAAGTTTTTTTCTTCCATTTTTAAATTCTCCTTTCAGGAAATGAAAAAGGGAATCTGCCTTTGTGACAGACTCCCTCTTACCTGACTATTAAAGTCTTTCCTTAACTTTAGCTGCCTTACCAACTCTGTCACGCAGATAGTACAGTTTAGCACGCTTAACCTTACCGTGTCTTACAACCTCGATGTGATCAAGGCTGGGTGAATTAACAGGGAATGTTCTTTCAACACCGACACCGTATGAAAGACGTCTTACAGTAAATGTTTCCTGAATTCCGCCATGCTTCTTGGAGATAACGGTACCCTCAAACATCTGAAGTCTTTCCTTTGCACCTTCCTTAACCTTTACGTAAAGCTTTACGTAATCACCGATTTCAAGCTTGGGAAGGTCAGTTCTGATCTGTTCCTGAGTAATCGCCTTTAAAACGTCCACTCAAATCTCTCCTTTCATAACCCGCCTTTATGACGGTAAAAATAAAGCGTTCTTACGAAAGAAATGCAGAGGACCGCTTTTTACCCGACTACTATATCACACTATTTTTCCAAATGCAAGTGTTTTTTTCTATTTTTTGAAAGTTTTTATCAGGCTGTGAAAGAGGCTATATTATCCTCCACGATATCAAGCAGTGTAGTGGGGGTGACACTTCCCTCTGATAGCATATTTATAAAAAGCTGTGCCTCACCTTTCGTCTTGAAAATCCCGACTGCACTTTTACTCTCCTTTTCCGTCCGCTGATGCGCCGTCTGCGTGTACATATCTATCCCTACGCCATATCTTTTTACTGCGCTTTCATTTCCGCTTTCTGTTATAAAATAGCACAGATAAATCTTGTCTCCGTCTTCGCTTTGCACTTCTTTCTGCGCGGTGTATTTTGTTTTCTCCACATTTTGCACTCCCTCTCTTTTTTAATTTTACTTTTTATAAAAGCTAAATTCAATAGGCACTTTTTTACACCCTTTTATCATATAGATTTTACATATTTTTCCAGTTCTTTGCAAAGGGTTTATTTGTCTTTCTTTGCATAAGAATTAACTATTATGTAACATTTTGATGCAAAAAAGGTATTTTTCAGGATTTTTTCATGGTCAATTCGGCACAAATATTTTCCTTGAAAAAAAACCTACATTATATTATAATACAATATTGAGGGATTAGAACTATGAGTAATGTTTTTTTACCGATTTCAAAATCGGATATGGATAATTTAGGTTGGGATTATTACGACTTTTTATTTATATCAGGAGATGCTTATGTAGACCACCCGTCTTTCGGCACGAGTCTTCTTGCAAGGCTTCTTGAGGCAAACGGATACAGAGTCTGCATATGTTCCCAACCCGACAGAAACGACCCCGAGGCTCTTTCAAAATACGGAGTGCCGCGTCTTGGAGTCCTGATTTCGGGCGGCGTTATAGATTCAATGGTAAATCACTATACCGCATCAAAAAAAAGGCGTTCGTCTGATGTCTATTCACCAGGCGGCAAGGCAGGGCTTCGCCCCGACAGATGCGTTATAGTATATTCAAATATGGCGCGCGCGGCATTTGGAAATATTCCTGTAATCATTGGCGGCACGGAGGCAAGTTTACGCCGATTTGCCCACTACGATTACTGGCAGGATAAGGTGCGCCGCAGTATTTTGGTCGACAGCGGTGCTGACCTTCTCGTTTTCGGCATGGGAGAACGCACACTCCTTGCTATTGCCGAAAAGCTTTCTGATGCTATCCCTGTAAATCGAATAACAAATATTCACGGCACTTGCTATATTTCTGATAAGGTTCCTAAAAATTCTATCACTCTCCCCTCTTTTGAAAAAGTGAGTGAGGATAAAGAAAGCTATGCAAAGGCGGCAGCTACGCAGTATTACGAGCAGGACGCAATCCGTGGAAAGACACTTGTGCAGCAGCACGGGGACAGGTATCTCGTTCAGCTTCCCCAGGCTATGCCTCTCTCACAGAAGGAGATGGACAAGGTTTATTCACTTAACTATATGCGCGCATGGCACCCCTCATATGACAAGGACGGCGGTGTGCCTGCGCTTGAAGAAGTTAAGTTTTCAATAACATCCTCGAGAGGTTGCTTTGGCAGTTGCTCATTCTGTGCGCTTACTTTCCATCAGGGAAGAGTCGTTCAGGCAAGAAGCCAGGCATCAATTCTTGCAGAAGCGCAGAAGCTCATATGGGATAAGGATTTTAAGGGATATATTCACGACGTCGGAGGACCTACTGCAAACTTCCGTGCGCCTTCGTGCAAAAAGCAGCTTAAAAGCGGTACGTGTCGTGACAAGCAATGTCTTTACCCTTCGGTATGCCCTAATGCAGAGGTAAGTCATAAGGACTACCTTGAGCTGCTCCGAAAGCTCCGCGCACTACCCAAGGTTAAAAAGGTTTTTATCAGAAGCGGTATTCGCTACGATTATCTTATAGCGGATAAGGACGATACTTTCTTTTATGAGCTTTGTGAGCACCACGTAAGCGGTCAGCTCAAGGTTGCTCCAGAGCATATAAGCAGTAATGTGCTTCACTATATGGGAAAACCGGGCGTAAAGGTTTACGAAAAATTCTGCCGCAAATTCTACGACATAAATAAAGAAATCGGCAAGGAGCAGTATCTTGTTCCATACCTGATGTCAAGCCACCCTGGAAGCACTCTGCGTGATGCTATAGAGCTTGCGGTGTATCTTAAGAAAAATAATATCCGTCCCGAGCAGGTACAGGACTTCTACCCCACCCCGGGAACGCTTTCGACTGCGATGTTCTACACGGGTCTTGACCCGAGGACAATGAAAAAGGTTTACGTCCCGCGTGACGCTCACGAAAAAGCACTTCAGCGAGCACTCCTGCAGTCGTCGAGAAAAGAAAATTACAAATTGGTGCAGGAAGCACTTGTAAAGGCAGGAAGAGCTGACCTTATAGGTTTCGGCGCAGAATGTCTTATAAAACCTGAAAGGAGAAACATAAATGGCAGCACAGATATTAAACGGAAAAGAACTTTCAATCAGAATCAAGGAGGACCTTCGAAAAAGAACAGAGGAGTTAAAGGCAGAAGGCATTAACCCAGGTCTTGCAGTAATTATCGTGGGTAATGACAGCGCAAGCCGAGTTTATGTAAATAATAAAAAGAAGGCGTGCGAAGAATGCGGATTTTATTCTGAAGAATACGCACTTCCCGAAGAAACTACCGAGGAAGAGCTTCTCGCACTTATAGGTACGCTCAACAACAAAAAGGAAATCAACGGAATTTTGGTACAGCTTCCCCTCCCAAAGGGTATTGACAGCGAAAAGGTACTTCTTTCCATCCGTCCTGAAAAGGATGTTGACGCATTCCATCCCGTAAACGTGGGTAAAATTATGATTGGTAATTTCGACTTCCTTCCCTGCACACCTGCAGGCGTTATGGAGCTTATCCGACTTACAAATATTGATGTTTGCGGAAAAGAGTGCGTAGTTGTCGGCAGAAGCAATATTGTGGGCAAGCCTCAAGCTATGCTTCTTCTCCACGAAAATGGCACAGTTACAATCTGTCACAGCAGAACTAAAAATCTTAAAGAGGTTTGTAAACGTGCTGATATTCTCGTTGCGGCAGTAGGTAAGGCAAAGTTCATAACTGCAGATATGGTTAAGGATGGCGCAATAGTAATTGACGTTGGTATGAACCGCGACGAAAATGGAAAGCTTTGCGGTGACGTTGATTACGATAGCGTAAGCGAGATTGCAAGCGCAATCACTCCCGTTCCTGGCGGAGTTGGACCTATGACAATTGCAATGCTTATGAAAAACACTTTAAAAGCGGCCGAGATACAAAACAAATAAACGGAGGATATCCAGATGGCTAAAAAAACCTACGGCAACGAAAGTATAACCGCCCTTAAGGGGGCTGACCGTGTCCGCAAAAGACCCGGGGTTATTTTCGGTTCCGACGGACTTGAGGGCTGTGAGCACAGCGTATTTGAAATAGTTTCAAACTCTATCGACGAAGCTAAAGAGGGCTACGGAAAAGTTATTGAAGTTACCCGTTTTAACGATATGTCAATCGAGGTAAAGGACTATGGACGCGGAATTCCCCTTGACTGGAATCCGGAAGAGGAAAAGTATAACTGGGAGCTTGTTTTCTGTGAGCTTTACGCAGGCGGTAAGTACGATAAGGAAAACGACGGAAACTATGGTTATGCAATAGGTCTTAACGGTCTTGGTCTTTGTGCTACGCAGTACAGCGCAGAATATATGAATGTTACCGTCAACCGTGACGGATATGAGCACACGCTCTATTTTGAGCAGGGTGAAAATGTCGGCGGTCTGTATAAAGAAGAGAAGAAGTATCGTTCAACGGGTACTACAATAAAGTGGCGTCCTGACCTTAAGGTTTTCACCGATATAAATATTCCTCTTGAGTTCTTCATTGAGTCACTCAAGAGACAGGCGGTCGTAAATGCAGGCCTCACATTCAAGCTTAACTACCACGATGGAAGCGAAGTTAAAAAGCACGAGTTCCGCTATGACAACGGCATTGTCGACTACATCAACGAGCTTTGTCCCGAGGATGAAAAGCGTATTTCCCACACTTCTTTCTGCGAGGGCGAAAACACAGGCCGTGACCGAGAGGATATGAGGGACTACAAGGTAAAGATGAGTGCCGCGTTTGCTTTTTCAAACGATGTTCAGCTTATTGAATATTACCATAACTCTAGCTATCTTGAGCACGGCGGTGCGCCTGATAAGGCGGCAAGAAGCGCTCTTGTAAGTGCAGTTGATTCATATATCAAGCAGAATAATAAATATAATAAGAATGAGTCAAAAATTACATTCAACGACATTTCTGACAGTTTAATTCTTGTAACGAACTGTTTTTCAACCGTTGTAAGCTATGAAAACCAGACTAAAAAGAGTATCACAAACAAGTTTATTCAGGAGGCTATGACAGAATTCCTCCGCAAAAATCTTGAAATATTCTTTATTGAAAATCGCCCTGAAGCGGAAAAAATATCAAATCAGGTGCTTCTCAACAAGCGCAGCCGTGAAACGGCTGAAAAAACACGTGCAAACATCAAGAAAAAACTTACGGGCACAATGGACGTGACAAACCGCGTGCAGAAATTTGTTGATTGCAGAACGAAGGACATATCCAAAAGGGAGCTTTATATAGTTGAGGGTGACAGTGCACTTGGTGCCTGTAAGCTCGGCAGAGATGCAGAGTTTCAGGCTATTATTCCCGTACGAGGCAAAATTCTTAACTGCCTTAAGGCAGATTTTGAAAAGATTTTCAAAAGCGAAATTATAACCGACCTTCTTAAAGTTCTCGGTTGTGGCGTGGAAATACACACAAAGCATAATAAGGATATGAACGCCTTCGACATCAACAATCTTCGTTGGGACAAGGTTATAATATGTACCGATGCCGATGTCGACGGTTTCCAGATTCGTACACTTATTCTTACAATGCTCTACCGCCTTGTTCCCACTCTTATTGATGAGGGCAAGGTATTTATCGCTGAATCTCCCCTTTTTGAAATTACGCATAAGGATAATTCCTACTTTGCGTACAACGAAAGAGAAAAGGCGGAAATTCTCGCTAATCTTCCCGAGAGGGGCGTAAGTATTCAGCGCAGTAAAGGTCTTGGTGAAAACCAGCCTGAAATGATGTGGCAGACTACTATGAATCCCGAAACAAGAAGGCTTATAAAGGTAACAAGTGAAGACCCTGAAAAAATGGCGGCAACTTTTGACCTTCTCTTAGGCGACAATCTTCAGGGAAGAAAAGAATTTATTGCAGAAAACGGCAAACTTTACATCGATATGACTGATGTAAGTTAAAACAACATAAAACAAAAAAAGAAATTCTCAATTTGGGAATTTCTTTTTTTATTTTACAAATACTACTCCTCAAAGGAGTGCATATGATTGAGTTTGTTTTTGCGTACAATAGTTCTATATTTATGCGTTGTTACTGCAATGCGAATTATGGGAAAGCGTCAGCTTGGAGAGCTTCAGCCTTCTGAATTTGTAGTTGCGCTTATGATTTCAGACCTCGCCTCAATCCCACTCGGTGAAAAAGATGTGGCTCTCATTCGGGGTATAATCCCTATTGTTGCACTTGTACTGATGGAGCTTATCTTTTCAGTTTTAGTTATAAAAAGTGAGCTGATGCGAAAAATTATCACAGGCTCACCCATACAGATAATAAAAGACGGAAAAATCATAATGAAAAGACTTGCAAAATTACGCATTTGCGTAGACGACGTTATGGAACAGCTCCGTCTTGCGGGGTATAGCTCAATTTCCCAAATTGACAGTGCCATTATAGAAACAAATGGTCAGCTCTCAATAATCCCCGTGGAATCAGAGCGTCCCGTCATATGCAGTGATTTGGGGCTTTCTCCTCCACAGACACACGTTCCGCACACAATCATTTCAGACGGAGTTCTTCGCGAAGAAAATTTAAGAGGTGCGGGACTAAGTGAAAAATGGCTTCAGAAGAAGCTTTCCAGATACAACATAAAAAATTACAGCGAGGTCAGTTTCTTAAGTGTGACTGACGAAAATGAAATCGTTTTACAAATTTCCGAAAAATAAGGAGTGTTTATATTTTGAAAGCCATAATACTTTCCTCGGGCGAGGGAAACAGACTGCGCCCCATTACCTGCTCAATTCCAAAGGCTATGCTACCTGTTATGGGACGGCCCATAGCAGAGCATATGGTGAGACTTCTTAACCGCCACAACATAACCGATGTGACAATATGTACAGATTATCTCTCCGAAGAAATAAAAAAGCATTTCTCATCCTGCAAAATAGCAGATATGAAAATCTCATTCGGGGCACAAGACAGTCTTAATTCGATTTTCCTTGAAGATGATACCCTCATCTTAAGCGACTCTATCCTTACCGATATAGATATAACTTCGCTTAAGGGTGCTTTTGATTCTGCACCCTTAATTGTCACTAAAGAGCTTGACAGCGAGGGAGAATTTGGCTGTGTCAATACTGATAGTTCCCTTTGTGTGACAAGCTATAAAAGATGCCCTGACTTTGCTCATCCTACGGGAAGTTCCTTTATGGGTATTATGATTGTGCCTAAAGGAACAAGTGTACCTGACTGCACGGATATCCAGTCACTTACAGAGAAGCTTTGTACTTCATTAAAGGTAAAGACATATTCTCCGCAGTGCTATATCAAAAATATATCCGATTTCCAGAGCTATCTTAAATGCAATCGGGATTTTATGGATAAGAAAATTTCTCTTCCCTTTCCCTGTGAGGAGAAGGCACCTTCTGTGTGGATTGACGAGAATGCTACAGTAATGCAGGGGAGCGTAATTGTGCCTCCCGTGTATATAGGCAAAGACAGTTTTATATCAAAAGGTGCTCGAATAGAGGCGTACACACAGATTGGCG